>JAFMCM010000015.1 GCA_017857755.1 Methylophilaceae bacterium
GAAGCACTCGGTGTTGGCTTAGGTACCGTTGCCTATGTGGCCTATATGGCGCGTGAAACCAATCCAGCTTACACGGCCACCCAGCTCGCCCTATTCACCAGCTTGTCTGCTGTTCCTCGTGCTATCTTTAATGCCATGACTGGCAGTATGGTCGAATGGATGGGCTGGGAAACATTCTTTTATGTGTGCACCTTGTTAGCCCTTCCTGGGATGCTTTTGTTGTTTAAAGTTGCGCCTTGGCATCAAAAGTAGTTAGCGAAAAACCTCCACCAACATATCTTCCTGAAATCCATGTCAGTTTTAGTGAATCTGCACGACTAAACACCTCATAATACGAAGGCGTAGTGATGCAAGTCAATCGTTATACCAAAGGCCTTGTCCTTACTTTTTTGTTCCTGAGCCAAGCAACAATCGTTGCTGCTGAATGTCGTGCCAAAAGCGATGAAAAAACCATTCCGCTATTAGCGCTTTATACCTCAGAAGGTTGTAGCAGCTGCCCGCCTGCCGACCAATGGATGAGCGCTATTCAGCAGCCGAAAAACACATTATCGCTGCTGGCATTTCATGTTGATTATTGGGATTATATCGGCTGGAAAGATCCATTCTCGAGAGCCGAATATAGTGACAGGCAGCGTCAAATTGCAACGTTTGGTGGTGCTGGATTTGTTTATACCCCTCAATTTGTTTTGAATGGTCGTGATTTTAAGGGTTGGAATAATCGCCGCCTGAATTCAGCCATCAATACCACGCAACAGCTTCCATCGCGCGCGAATTTAAGTTTGGACGTGGCTACTGAGACTGATGGTAGTATGACACTCAAAGCCAGCGCTGAAGTAGTGCGCCCTGCTGATGGCAAAAAAGCTGATGTCTTTGTCGCGCTCTATGAAAATGGTTTAGTGAGCCATGTGCAAGCTGGTGAGAATATTGGCCGACAGTTAAAGCACGATTATGTGGTGCGCCAATTATTTGGTGCTTACCCTATGAAGGACTTGAATCCATTTAATAAAAGCTTCACCTTAAATCCTTCATGGAAAAACAAAGTGGCTGGCGCGGTGATTTTTCTACAAGACCGTGCCAACGGTGAAATCATCCAAAGCTTAACTTTGGATTTTTGTCATGAATAGTCAGTCATCTTGTTTTGATTAATGCTCTGCTTTTCTAATCAAACTGATTAGCTTGATTAGAAATGACCTATTGGTCTTTTTAAAGCTTAAAGGTGATAATCAATCACTAACGGCGCATGGTCACTAAATCGTTCGTCTTTAAAAACTGTCGCTTCTTGTGCTTGGTGCGCGATGCCAGGTGTTGCAATTTGATAATCAATACGCCAGCCAACGTTTTTGGCCCAAGCCTGACCTCGATTACTCCACCAAGTATAAGCCTCTTCTGTTTTATCTGGGTGTATCTTTCGATATACATCCACCCAGCCTACTCGATTGAACAAATCTGTCATCCATGCCCGCTCTTCTGGCAGGAAACCAGAATTCTTTTTATTGCCTTTGAAGTTTTTTAAATCCATTTCCTGATGCGCGATATTCCAATCACCGCAAATAATGACTTCAAAATCTGTGCTGATCAACTTTTCCAAATGCGTCATAAAACGTTTCATCACGCTAAATTTATATGCCTGCCGTTCATCCCCACTAGATCCACTAGGTAAATATAATGAAATGACTGCTCGCTTGCCAAAACGACATTCAATATAACGTCCTTCACGATCAATATCTGGAATTCCTAATCCAACGATCACTTCATCGGGCTTGTGCTTGGAATAGATACCAACACCGCTATACCCTTTTTTTTCCGCGTAGTGAAAATGAGCGTGATAGCCAGCTGGTGCTTGCATCTCTTCGGTCAAGTTGTCGGCTTGTGCTTTTAACTCTTGTAGACAAATGATATCTGGCTGCATCTGTTGCAACCAAGGATAAAATCCTTTATTCGCCGCAGAGCGGATTCCATTTAAATTCAACGTTATAATACGCATTTAATTCCTTATAATGATGTCCAATAATGTCACTTAACCATCAACCATTATCACAAGACTTTATTCAATTCTGCATCAAACTGCAGGTACTTAAATTTGGCGAATTTAAAACCAAGGCTGGACGATTAAGCCCTTACTTTTTTAATGCAGGTTTGTTTAATGATGGCGATAGCTTGTTGCAGCTTGGTGAATTTTACGCGAATAGCATCGAAAAATCAGGTATTGATTTTGATATGTTATTTGGTCCTGCTTATAAAGGCATCCCTTTGGCCGCCAGCATTGCAATTGCGTTTGCACGCAAAGGACGTAATTTGCCTTATGCCTACAATCGTAAAGAAGCTAAAGACCACGGCGAAGGAGGCACTGTTGTTGGTGCGCCACTAAAAGGTAAAGTGCTGATTATCGACGATGTGATTTCAGCAGGGACGTCCGTTAGAGAATCGGTAGAACTTATTCAAGCACATGGCGCCATTGCCTGTGGTGTTAGCATTGCCTTAGACCGACAAGAAAAAGGATTGGGGACATTGTCTGCTGTGCAAGAAGTCGAACAAAATAACGCCATGCCAGTGATTAGCATTGCACAACTGACGGATTTGTTAGCGCATATTGAAAGGAGCGCTGAACTGGCACAGCATTTGCCAGCCGTTCAACGCTATCAACAACAATATTGTGTTAACGCCTATTTAAAAACAGCGCATTAATTGCAATGCGCTACTGGCTCTCAATACAGATGATGATTGAAGATGAAACAGGTGCTGATGCTACCAAAAAGATAAACTAAGCGCGACTTCACTTGTGTAAGCAGCCACGCTGCTTACAGTCACCCAATATTAAGCATCTAGTTTCTTTTTCAACAAGGCATTGACTTGCGCTGGATTAGCTTTGCCTTTTGATGCTTTCATGGTTTGTCCAACTAATGCATTAAAAGCTTTTTCTTTACCTGCTTTATACTCATCAACCATCGTCGCATTGGCCGTTAATACCTCGTCAATCATGGCTTCAATTGCACCAGTATCTGAAACTTGTTTTAGCCCTTTAGCTTCAATAATGGCATCAACATCTGACTCTCCTGACCACATCGCCTCAAATACTTGTTTGCCAGCATTGTTCGAAATCGTACCATCCGCAATCCGTATGACTAATTGCGCCAATGTTGCAGCATTAATAGGCGAATCGACAATCGTTTTATCCTCAGTGTTTAACTTTGCAGTCACACCACCCATTACCCAGTTTGCCGCTAATTTAGCATCGCCACCCGCTTGAATAACACTTTCGAAATAATCAGCAATCGCCTTGCTTGAAGTTAATGTAGAAGCATCATAAGACGAGAGTGCATACTCACTTTCAAAACGTGCCTTCATTGCCTCTGGCAGTTCTGGCATTTGACTTTTTATTGCGGCTTGATCAGCCTCTGTGATGGCCAACGGCAATAAATCAGGGTCGGGGAAATAGCGATAGTCATTCGCTTCTTCTTTACTACGCATGGCGCGTGTTTCACCCGTATCAGGATTAAATAAAACAGTGGCTTGTTCTATTTTGCCACCATCTTCCAGTGTTTCAATTTGCCACTGCGTTTCATACACAATCGCTTGTTGCATAAACTTAAACGAGTTTAAGTTTTTAATTTCGCGCCGAGTACCTAATTCAGTCGTTCCTTTTGGACGGACAGAAACATTCACATCACAACGAAAACTACCTTCTTGCATATTGCCATCGCAAATACCAATCCATTGCACCAATTCATGTAGTTTTTTCGCATAGGCCACTGCTTCTGCCGCAGATCGCATATCTGGCTCAGTCACAATCTCCAGCAAGGGTGTGCCAGCGCGATTCAAATCAATACCGCTCATATCATCAACCGCACCATGCAAAGATTTACCCGCATCTTCCTCCAAATGCGCACGAGTGATATGAATGACTTTTTCATAAGCTTCATGCTTACTAGTAGCAGGCACTTGAATCGTCATTTTTCCTTTGCCTACAACAGGTAGCTCAAACTGACTGATTTGGTATCCCTTGGGCAAATCTGGATAAAAATAGTTTTTGCGTGAAAACACAGAGCGAGGCGCAATTTCCGCATCAACGGCCAAACCAAATTTAATTGCACACTGTACGGCTTCTTTGTTGAGCACAGGTAAAACACCAGGTAAGGCAATACTCACTTCACAAGCTTGCGTGTTTGGCTCAGCGCCATAAGCGGTTGAAGCACCACTGAAAATTTTTGATTTCGTTCTTAGCTGAGTATGTGTCTCAAGCCCGATGACAACTTCCCACTCCATTATTCAATTCCTTTTGGCATAGCCGTGTGCCAATCTGTTACTTGTTGATACGCATGTGCAACATTTAACATGCGTGCTTCATCGAAATAATTACCAATTAATTGCAAACCAACTGGCAAATCATGTCCATCAATACTTGCGCTAAATCCCGCAGGAATACTCATCCCAGGCAAGCCAGCCAAATTAGTTGCAATGGTATAAATATCTTGTAAATACATCGCCACTGGGTCATCGGTTTTCTCGCCAGTTTTGAAAGCAGTTGATGGCACCGTAGGCCCCATAATAATGTCACACTGTTTAAAAGCAGCTTTAAAATCGTCAGCAATTAAGTGACGAATTTGTTGTGCTTTCAAATAGTAAGCATCGTAATAACCCGCACTCAACACGTAAGTCCCGATTAAGATGCGGCGTTTGACTTCTTCACCAAAGCCTTCTGCACGGCTTTTCATATACATATCCATCAAGTCATCATATTGCGCAGTGCGATGACCATAACGCACACCATCGTAGCGTGAAAGATTGCTGGATGCTTCTGCTGGCGCCAACACATAATAAACTGGAATGGATAAACTAGCGTTTGGTAAGGAGATATCAACAAATTCAGCGCCCAATTTTTGATACGTCGCTATCGCCTCATCAACAACTTTCGCCACATCTGAGTCTAATCCTTCTGCAAAATACTCTTTCGGCAAGCCCACTTTTAAGCCTGCCAAGGGCTGCTCTAGCTTTGCGGTGTAATCTTCTTTAGGATGGTTCAGACTCGTTGAATCGCGCGCATCAAAACCAGCCATCACGTTCATCATTAACGCACAATCTTCCGCTGATTTCGCCATAGGGCCAGCTTGGTCTAGGCTGGAAGCAAAGGCAATCATGCCATAACGGGACACCAAACCGTAAGTTGGTTTTAATCCCGTAAAACCACACAATGAAGCGGGCTGCCGAATAGAACCACCAGTGTCAGTTCCAGTAGCTGCAGCGCACAGACGTGCCGCCACCGCCGCTGCTGACCCGCCACTACTCCCCCCAGGTACACGGGTTAAATCCCAAGGATTTTTAACCCCACCAAAATAACTTGTCTCATTGGATGACCCCATTGCAAACTCATCCATGTTGGTTTTGCCTAAATTAACCGCTCCCACATGATTAAACTGGGCAATCACATGCGCGTCGTAAGGTGCGATAAAATTCGCCAGCATCTTAGAACCACAGGTGGTTCTCCAATCTTTTGCACAAAAAATATCCTTTTGCGCAAAAGGGATGCCCGTTAAAGTCGTTGCAGTTCCAGCAGCAATTAGACTGTCGGCCGCTTTCGCTTGAGCCAAGCTTTTTTCCTCGTCTATCGTAATATAAGCATTGATCGTTGGATTATATTGACGAATACGCTCCAAGAATGTTTGCGTCATCTCTACGCTTGATACTGCTTTGCTGGCCAACAGTTGGCTTAAATTTTTAAGGCTTTGGTTAATCATGTTTTTTCTATCTAGTTCAAGACGTTTTATTCAGAGGTATGATGTGCTATTCAATGACTTTAGGCACTAAATACAGACCACGATCAACAGCAGGTGCATTGCGTTGGAATGCGTCGCGCTGATTGCTCGCCGTCACCACATCTTCGCGCAAGCGTTGGACCACATCTTGCGAATGCGACATCGGAGAAATACCTGTCGTGTCGACGGCTTGCATTTCTTCAATCAAGGCTAATATGCCTGTCAACTTATTGAGGGTTTTGTCCGCTTCTGAATCATTAATTTCAATTCTAGCGAGGTGCGCAATGCGCTTAATATCAGGGATGGTAAGTGCCATAGGATGCTTCTACTCTTTGGTTTTTTCACTTTAGTGTAATAAACTTGATTTCTGACTTAAATTTAGGTCAAATATGCGTTATTATACCTTGATTTTGTGACACATCTTATTTTAAGCATGTGAATATCATGCCCTTAATAATAAAATACAGGAAAACATATGTTCGACTCCCTAAGCAACTATTTTTCAAATGATTTGGCCATCGATTTGGGTACAGCGAATACCCTGATTTTTTCTCGCAACAGAGGTATCGTACTGAACGAACCTTCTGTGGTTGCGATTCGAATTGAAGGCGGCACCAATGGGAAAAAAATATTGCTAGCGGTTGGAACGGAGGCAAAAGGTATGTTGGGCAGAGCGCCTGCTAATATCCAAGCCATCCGCCCAATGAAAGACGGCGTGATTGCCGACTTTACTGTGACGGAACAAATGTTGAAATTCTTTATTCGCAAGGCACGCGATTCACGTTGGTTCTCACCAAGTCCACGCATCATCATTTGTGTGCCTGTGGGTTCTACACAGGTAGAACGTCGCGCAATTAAAGAATCGGCTGAACGTGCTGGCGCTAAACAAGTGTTCTTAATTGAAGAGCCAATGGCAGCGGCGATTGGGGCTGAAATGCCTGTTGCAGAGGCGACTGGCTCTATGGTGGTTGATATTGGCGGTGGCACGACAGAAGTTGGCGTTATTTCAATGGGCGGTATTGTCTATGCCAGGTCTGAACGTGTTGGTGGGGATAAATTTGACCAAGCAATTATTGATTACATTCGTCGCAATTATGGTATGCAAATCTCCGAGCCAACAGCAGAAGTAATGAAGAAGAAAATCGGTTCAGCTTTCCCAGGCTCTGAAGTGTTAGAGATGGAAGTGACAGGTCGCAACCTTGCAGAGGGTTTGCCAAGAAAATTCACCATTTCCAGCAACGAAATTTTAGAAGCGCTGACCGAACCGCTGAATGCGATTGTGGGTGCAGTTAAATCAGCATTAGAACAAACCCCGCCTGAATTAGGTGCTGATATTGCCGAAAAAGGGATGGTCATTACGGGCGGCGGTGCATTACTTCGTGATATTGACCGTTTACTCATGGAAGAAACCGGCTTGCCAGTCATTATTGCCGAAGATCCGTTGACTTGTGTTGCTCGAGGTTGTGGTAGAGCATTAGAAGACATGGATAAATTAGGCAGTGTTTTTGCATATGAATAATCGACCAGCGCTTCAACTAAACTCACAGCAACGGCATGCTTAAAGGCGTTCATCAGAAACTAGAACCACAACAAACTCCAGCTTTTTTCGTCCATGGCGCTAGCCCATTCTCTCGCATGGTCCTGTTTTGTGCTTTATCCATCACTTTGATGGCAGTGGATGCTAAGTTAAATTACTTATCTCAAGTTCGACAAGCTTTTATTGGCGGATTGCATCCGATTGAGAGAATAGCCGATATTCCGAGTGAGTTTATCAGAGATGCTAGTAGGTATTTTTCTGTGCATAACGAACTAGTGCAAGAAAACTATATCCTGAAACAGCAGGCATTTGAACATGCCATCAAACTGCAGCGTCTAAATACCTTACAAGTTGAGAATGACCATTTGCGTAGTTTATTAGGTGGTGTTATTCCTATACATCCTAAGGCCATATTGGGCGACATCTCACATACTGGAAGAGATCCGTTTAGAAATGTCGTGATTATTAATCGTGGCAGCCGACATAATATCCAAGCTGGACAAGCCGTTGTTGATGCAAAAGGTGTATTGGGGCAAGTCACGCGCGTTTACCCGTTTAGTAGTGAAGTCACTTTAATCACCGATAAAAATTTATCAATCCCTGTTCAAGTCGAACGCAATCAACTACGTGCCATCGCCTTTGGCCAAAGCGGTAATACACTTGATATTCCATATTTGCCAACTAATGTGGATATTAAAATTGGTGACAAGTTAGTCACGTCAGGTATAGATGGCATCTACCCAGCTGGCTTAGCTGTTGCCACTGTGACAAAAATTGATCAAGACCCTAAATCGCCATTTGCGAAGATTATTAGTACACCGACGGCAAAAGTCAGTCATCATTTGCAACTGTTAATTTTAGAACTACCTGAATCAAAAGAAGCTCAGATTCCGTTACCTGATACGGATAATGCTTTACAGAAACCCACTGAACAAGAGGTCCAGCCAAATGCGCACCCCTAGTCTACTATTCGTCTATGGGACTTTGTTGGTGGCGCTTGTTTTCCAACTTTTCCCCTGGTCTAGCAAAGGCGTCATTGCACGCCCTGACTTTATGTTAGTGGTATTGCTGTATTGGTTCTTTCGTGCGCCTCATTTATGCAATATCGGCACAGCATGGATAGCTGGCGCTCTTGTCGATTTAGCAACGGGTAGTTTGCTAGGCCAGCATGCGTTAGCTTTTACATTAATCGCCTATTTGGCTATCTCGTTTCAACGCAGATTGGTTTTATTTAACGCTTTTCAATTACTGTTTTTTACCTTTGGCTTACTCACACTCAACCGACTGACTATTTTGATATTGAAGCTGTTTAGTGGAAATGAGCTGCCCAATCTACATTACTTTTGGCCAGTCATCACTGGTGTGATCCTTTTGCAAGTGATGCAATTTGCTTTAGGCAAAATCACGCAACCAACATCGAACAAAGCGGATTAAATCGAATATGCGCCGCAGGCCTGAATTAAGAAACCATCAGCATGAACTGCATCAGTTTAAACTCCGATTGGCGGTGCTTGGGTTTGTTGTACTCATTGGGTTTAGTACACTCATTATTCGTTTTTACTTTCTGCAAGTCGTTCGGTACGAGCACTATCACACCCTAGCAGAAAATAACCGTATTTCCGTTGTTCCTACCGCGCCAACACGCGGCATTATTACGGATAGAAACGGTACTACCATTGCACATAACTTTTTTGTGTATGCTTTAGAAATCACGCCATCAAAGGTTGATGATTTAGAAAAAACCATTGCCGATATTAGTCAGCTGGTCGAAATCTCTAGCAGTGATATCAAGCGCTTTAAAAAACTAAAAGAGCGTACGCATGAATTCGAATCAATTCCTATTCGTACACACTTAAATGAGGTGGAAGCAGCTAAATTCGCGGCTAATCGTTTCAGATTTCCTGGTGTGGATATTAAATCTAGGTTGTTCCGCCATTATCCTAACGAAAAACTCGGCGCCCATATCGCTGGCTATATTGGCCGAATTAATGACAATGATTTAGATTGGTTAAGAGAATCCAATGTGTTATCCAATTATAAAGGCTCTGACCATATTGGTAAAAGTGGCATTGAACAGTATTATGAAAAAACGCTGCATGGCATAACAGGATTTCAACAAGTGGAAATCAATGCCGAAGGTAAAGCGGTGCGCGTATTGTCGAGCAAGGCACCTGTTTCTGGCAACAATCTCACACTTTCTATCGATCTTGAATTACAAGCAATTGCTGAAAAAGGCTTTGGCGAAAGCCGTGGCGCTTTAGTCGCTATTCAACCAAAAACAGGTGAAGTGCTCGCTTTAGTGAGCATGCCTACTTTTGACCCTAACCTCTTTGTTGGTGGCATTGATACGAAAAACTGGCGCCGTTTAAATGAATCCGAAGATAAGCCCTTAATTAACCGACCATTGAGAGGCATCTATCCCCCTGGTTCTACCTTCAAACCTTTTGTCGCCCTAGCTGGTCTTGAAGCTGGAAAACGGTTACCCCCGTATAGTATTCAAGATCAAGGCTATTTCACGTTACCAAATAGCAGTCACCGCTATCGAGATTGGAAAGTTGACGGTCATGGCATTGTCGATGTTACCCGCGCGATTACCGTTTCATGTGACACCTTTTTTTATGGTCTCGCCATAGAGCTTGGCATTGAAAAACTAGCTAACTTTGTACGACATTTTGGCTTTGGTGAGAAAAGCGGCATCGATATTGGCGGTGAAAATAGCGGGCTATTGCCTACCCCAGAGTGGAAACGACGTCGTTTTAAACAGCCTTGGTATGTTGGAGAGACTGTGATTGTTGGTATTGGCCAAGGCTACACCCTAGTCACACCAATGCAGCTTGCTTATGCAACAGCTGTTCTGGCCAACAAAGGTACTGCAATGAAGCCGCATCTGGTTACCGCTATCACCAATATCGAAACTGGCGAGGTGTCCCACATTAAACCCGTCTTAACTGAACAAATCGTTTTAAGTGACAGCAACCTAGAAATTGTCAAAAAAGCGATGATTGATGTCACATTGCCAGGCGGGACAGCAGCATTTGTGGGCAACAATGCGGGCTATAGCATCGCCGCAAAAACAGGCACGGCACAAGTGATTGGCATTAAACAGAATGAAAAATACAATGAAAAGAGCATTAATGCCCGACATAGAGACCACGCCTTATTTATTGCCTATGCGCCAACAGAGGATCCAACAATCGCGATTGCCGCGATTGTTGAGAATGGTGGTCATGGTGGTTCCGCAGCTGGTCCTATTGTAAGACAGGTCATGGATTATTATCTACTTGGCAAAAAACCGCTAGCATCAGATAGCAAACTTTTGCCATCGCCAACACCAGTAGAAGAGATGCATCATGATTAATCAGATCGTTCATATCATCTCTAAACATATCGACTCCATCTTAATGAGTTGTATTTTATTCGCGATGCTTGTTGGGCTATTTGTTTTGTATAGTGCGTCAGGAGAGAGCCTCAATCGATTGACTTCACAGCTCATCAATATTTCAGTCGCAATCACCATTATGTGGGCTGTCGCCAATATTCAACCACAACTAATGGAGCGTATCGCTTTACCGCTCTATCTCATTGGTCTACTCTTGTTGCTAGGTGTCGCTCTTTTTGGCAATATTAGCCATGGCGCGAGAAGATGGCTAGATTTAGGGGTAATGAAAATTCAGCCATCGGAACTAATGCGGATTGCGGCACCCATGATGCTGGCTTGGTTTTTCTCTAAACGAGAAAACGCGCTGCGAGTTACTGACTTTTTCATTGGGTTCTTAATTCTCATTGCGCCAGTGCTATTCATTCTTAAGCAACCAGATTTAGGCACTTCTTTACTGGTGTCTGCATCAGGGTTCTTTGTGATTTTCTTAGCTGGCTTAAGTTGGCGAATTATGCTTGGCGGCATGATGACCATTGGCGCCCTAATCCCAGTGTTTTGGTCACTGTTGCATGATTATCAAAGAAGACGCGTCATGATTCTCATTGATCCAACACAGGACCCTTTGGGCGCTGGTTATCATATTATTCAATCGACCATTGCACAGGGTTCTGGCGGCCTAACAGGCAAGGGTTGGTTAAATGGTTCCCAGTCCCAACTAGACTTTCTGCCAGAACGTACGACTGATTTTATTTTTTCAGTATTCAGCGAAGAGTTTGGTATGGTTGGCAATTTGTTGCTAATCTTACTGTTTAGCACGATTATTGCGCGTGGCTTGTATATTACGTCGCAAGCAAAAAGCACTTTCTCTCGATTGCTCGCGGGCAGCATTACGCTCACTTTCTTTATCTATATTTTTGTCAATATTGGCATGGTGAGTGGTTTGCTTCCTGTCGTTGGCGTTCCGTTACCTTTAATCAGTTATGGTGGCACCTCAATGGTTACCATATTGCTAGGTTTTGGCATACTAATGAGTATCCATACGCATAAAAACTTAGTTGCATCAGGATAAATTGATGATGAAAAGAGCTTACTTTTTACTTATTCTTATTTGCTTAGCCTTGACCGCGTGTGGCGGAAGCCCAGCCGTAAAACGCACATCCTCTGCAGACAGTGACACCAAAAAAAGCAACGGCGGTGGTTATTACGGTGATGATGGGCCTCATGAAAATCCACCCAACAATTTGGACCAGATTCCTGATGCTGTTCCAAAAGTAGAGGCTTTATATGCTTATTCAAGCAAACCTTATCAAGCGCTTGGCAAAAAGTATGTGCCTTTATCCTCAGCTAAAGGTTATAAAAAACGCGGCGTCGCTTCGTGGTATGGCAAGTTCTTTCACGGCAAAAAAACAGCAATAGGAGAAACTTATGATATGTATAGCATGACAGCTGCACATACAATCTTGCCATTACCAAGCTATGCCAAAGTCACGAACATAGAAAATGGTCGTTCTGTTATTGTAAGAATCAATGATCGCGGCCCTTTTAAGCATGAAAGAGAAATAGATTTATCTTATGCTGCCGCTTATAAGTTGCGTCTCATTGAAAAAGGAAGTGGCATGGTGGAAGTTGAAGCAATAGACCCCATGCAATATACCCCCAGACAACATCATACGGCTGACGCCACCACACCAGGCGATGAGGCGGCAGGATTAGAACCGCAACATTTTGTGCAAGCAGGTGCTTTTGGTGATGAAAACAATGCAATTGCATTGCAGAACCGTATCCAAGGATTGGCTATTGAAGAGCTTACTAAAATTAATCGCATGTATAATGGTGGCTTATATCGATTAATTGTTGGGCCTTACCAAACAAAAGCCCAAGCAGAAAAAATAGCACAAAGTATTTTGAAACAATTAAATATTTCCACCATTATCACTACTAAATAATAGAAAACTATGTCACAAAAATTGATTGCCCTGATTGCACTAGCCCTTTTACCGCTCTCAAGCTTGGCCGCTGTTGTTCCGCCTCCTGCCTTGGATGTTAGCGCCTATTTGTTAAGAGATTTCAATAGTGGTACAGATATCGCTTCCAAACAAAAAGAAGCGAGATTGGAGCCCGCTTCTTTAACCAAAATCATGACAGCCTACCTGACTTTTGAAGCAATTAAAAAAGGGAATTTATCACTCAATCAAGTCGTTCCCGTTAGCAAAAAAGCATGGCAAGCTGAGGGTTCTAGAATGTTTATTGAACCACAAAAAAGCGTCACAGTAGACGAATTGCTGCATGGTCTAATTATTCAATCTGGCAACGACGCAGCCATCGCACTAGCAGAAGCAGTGGCTGGCAGTGAAGATCAGTTTGCCGCAATGATGAATCAACAAGCAAAACGTATTGGTATGCGCCACACGCACTACACGAATGCGACAGGTTTGCCTGATGCGAACCATTACACTACGGCCAGTGATTTGGCACTGATGGCACAAGCACTCATCAGCGACTTCCCCGCTGACTATGACCGCTTATACAAACAAAAAGAATATACCTATAACAAAATCACGCAACTTAATCGCAATAGCTTATTGTGGCTAGATAGCCATGTAGATGGTATCAAGACTGGTCATACCGACGCGGCCGGATACTGTTTAATTTCTTCTGCTAAACGAGATAAAACAAGACTCATTGCGATTATCTTAGGTGCAAAAAGTAAAGAGAGGCGCGCATCGGAAAGTCAGCGCTTACTCAACTATGGTTTTCAATTTTATGAATCAACATTGGTCTACCCAAAAACAAAAGCCATCTCAACGATGCAAGTTTACAAGGGTGCTGAAAAAACAGTTGCTGCTTCTGTCGCTCAAGACTTATACCTTTCTTTACCCAAGGGTGATTATGAACGGGTTAAAGCAACGATGGTTTCAAAACAACCTTTAATCGCCCCAATTAAGGCTGGTCAAGAGATTGGAAATATCACGTTCTCACTTGATGGAAAAGTGATTCATCAACAAAAACTAATTGCTGCATCTGAAGTCAGTGAGGCAGGTTTCTTTGGTAGGATAATTGATAGTATACGGTTAACAATTCAATAATGACTGACCAGAATCCAAATCAACAAGAAGACAGTCTAATCGATTTCCCATGTGATTTCCCGATTAAAGTAATGGGCAAATCACAAGTGGATTTTGGTGCTGAGATCATCAGAACCATCCAAAAACTGGATGCTAGCTTTGATGCCAGCAAGGTAGAAATAAAAGCCAGCGCCAAAGGAAACTACATTAGCCTTACTTGTTTATGTCACGTTGAGTCTCGAGCAGTTTTAGATAATATCTATCGCGCATTAACCAGCCATCCTCTGGTTAAGTATGTGTTGTAAGCCTTAACAACATGATGCTTATTACACGTAAGCTTGGCATAACAGACTATCAAACGACGCTTGCAGCCATGCAGGCGTTCACTAACAATCGTCAAGATCATACTGATGATGAGTTATGGTTAACTGAGCATCCTAGCGTCTACACCTTAGGTTTGAACCGTAAAAATATCCGTTTGCCAGACAATGCCATTCCAGTTGTGAATGTTGATCGCGGCGGCAAAATCACTTATCACGGCTTGGGGCAGGCCGTTATTTATTGTTTGCTTGATTTGAATAGGCGTCAATTAAAAGTGCGCGCACTGGTTGATATCATCGAAGACAGCATTGTTAGTTTACTGGCACAATACCAGCTTGTTGCATCCACTCAAGCCAATGCGCCAGGCGTTTATATTGGTACAAAGAAAATTGCCTCCGTTGGTCTTAGACTCAAAAAAAGTTATTGTTATCACGGATTAAGTTTAAACATTGATATGGACTTAACGCCTTTTCAGGCCATTGATCCATGCGGTTATGCTGGCTTAGAAATGACACAAACAAAGGACTGGAATATTCAAGAATCATCCCAATCTATGGGTGAGTCTTTACTTGAGATATTAAAAAAGCAACTAATCACATGAATAAACCAACTGACTTAGCCACTAATAGACCAGCCAAAAGAATCGCTGGTGCCAAAGAGACTAGCGCTGAAAAAACAGCGCGCATCCCTATTAAAATCGTACCTCAACCAACGCTGCGAAAACCAGATTGGATCAAAATGAAAATGCCGAATAGCAAGCGTTTTCAATCAATCAAACAAGCTTTGCGTAACAACAAGTTACATACTGTATGCGAAGAAGCAAGCTGTCCTAATATTGGCGAATGTTTTAGTAGTGGCACTGCTACTTTCATGATTTTAGGTGACATTTGTACGCGCCGTTGTCCATTTTGCGACGTGGCACATGGTAAACCATTACCACCTGATGTGAATGAACCCGCCAACTTAGCCAAAACGATCGCAGAGATGCAATTAAATTATGTCGTCATCACTAGTGTTGATAGAGATGATTTGCCTGATGGTGGCTCGCAACATTTTGTCGATTGCATTAAAGCCATCCGTGCGACTTCACCAGCAATTAAGATTGAGATTTTAGTCCCTGATTTTCGCGGTCGTTTAGATATCGCATTGCGCATCTTAAAAGAAGCACCTCCAGATGTCATGAACCATAATCTAGAAACGATTCCGCGGCTCTACAAGCAAGCGCGTCCAGGTTCTGATTATCAAAATTCATTAAATTTACTCAAAACCTTTCATGAAATGTATCCTGATGTACCGACTAAATCAGGCTTAATGTTGGGATTAGGTGAAACAGATGATGAGATCGTAGCGGTTATGCAGGACTTACGTGCCCACAATGTCAGCATGCTGACATTAGGCCAATACCTGCAACCAAGCGTTCATCATCTACCAGTAATGCGTTATGTTGAACCCGCGATTTTTGACGCATTGAAAACCAAAGCAGATGCTATGGGTTTTGATAATGCCGCTAGCGGACCGATGGTGCGCAGCAGTTACCATGCTGATTTACAGGCCAATCATATCGTTTAGAAAGTCATTATGGTCCCACATCTCACCACTGCCTTGAACGGCCCATTACTGGATTTAGAAAAACGCATATTGCACAAAATGCCAGAGATTGAACATTGGTTTCGTACAAAATGGCTAGAGCATAGTGCGCCATTTTATGCATCAGTGGATTTACGCAACAGTGGTTTTAAGCTGGCACCAGTGGATATCAATTTATTCCCAGCTGGTTTTAATAACTTAAATCCAGACTTCTTGAGTTTAAGTGTACAAGCAGCCATGGTCGCTGTTGAGAAAGTCTGCCCTCAAGCACACCGCTTGCTAATCATCCCTGAAAACCATTCTCGAAATACTTTTTATCTACGCAATATCGTTAATCTAAGCAATATTCTAAAGGCAGCAGGTTTAAATGTCCGCATCGGTAGCGTTTCACCAGAGGTCACAGCAGCGACCACTTTAGATTTGCCTGATGGTTATTCACTCCTACTTGAGCCTTTAGTGCGTGAAGGTAATCGCATTAAACTCAAGCATGCTGAATTGGGCGATTTTGATAGCTGTGCCATTTTACTGAATAACGATTTGTCTGGTGGCGTACCTGATATCTTAAAAAACCTAGAACAAGACCTTATTCCACCATTACATGCTGGCTGGCAGACACGGCGTAAAACCCGTCATTTTGCAGCGTATAGCGATGTGATTAAAGAATTTTCGGCCTTTTTAGAGATTGATGAATGGTTACTGAATCCGTATTTTGAACATTGCGAGGGCATTGATTTTAATGCGCGTGAAAGCGAGGAACGCTTAGCGCAAAAAGTCGATCTTCTTCTAAATAAAATCCAAAATAAATATACTGAATATGACATCAAGCAACAACCCTTTGTCATTGTGAAAGCCAATGCTGGGACCTATGGTATGGGCATCATGTCAGTCAAATCAGCGGATGAAATGCGCAACTTAAACCGCAAAAATCGCAATAAAATGTCGACCATCAAAGAGGGGCAACCCGTAAGTGAAGTCATTATTCAAGAGGGCGTATATACCTTTGAAAGTATCAACAATGCAGTAGCAGAACCCGTGGTATATATGATGGATCATTTTGTTATTGGCGGCTTCTATCGCGTTCATACCAACCGTGCGGCAGATGAAAATCTCAATGCACCAGGCGCACACTTTGAACCGCTTGCCTTTGAGTCGCCATGTGGGTTACCTGACTGTGTTGGCGAACCTGATACTGTACCTAACCGCTTTTATGCTTATGGCGTCGTCGCTCGTTTAGCATTACTAGCCACTAGTATAGAGCTAGAAGAAACTGACCCGCAGTACGCATAAAAACATTGATACGAACATGAAACTACTCTTTATTTTAGACCCGTACGCCAGCTTAAATACCAAAAAAGATACCAGCATTGCCATGATGCGTGTAGCGGCCGAACACGGACATGCGTTATTTGTCTGCCAACAACAAGATGTGTTTTTGCGAAATGAAATTGTGCATTTCAATATCCAGCCCTTACGCCTGTTAAGTGGTGAAAAATGGTATGCTTTATCTGAACAAATTGAAACAATCGCAACAGATTTTGATGCCATCTTAATGCGAAAAGACCCTCCTTTTGATAATGCGTATTTATATAGCACTTATCTGCTGGAGATGGCCGCAAATCAAGGTGGCACTGTCATTAATAACCCCGCTGCCGTACGCAGTTGGAACGAAAAATTATCCGTTACAAGATTCCCACAATTTTGCCCTCATTTCCTAGTCACCAGCCAAGCCGTATTGATTCTTGAGTTTTTAGAGAAACATCAAGATATTGTCGTAAAACCATTAGACGGCATGGGTGGAACCAGTATTTTCAGACTGACTAAAAACGACCCTAATCTCAATGTTATTTTAGAAACCATCACCCGTTATGGCAAAGAAACCGTCATGTCACAACAATACATACCAGCCATTAAACAAGGTGATAAACGCATAATTGTCATTGATGGCGAGCCACTGCCTTATGCGTTAGCACGCATCCCCAAAGTAGGTGAGACGCGAGGCAATCTAGCGGCTGGCGGCAAAGGAATAGCGCAACCACTATCGGACCGTGATCGAGAAATTGCGACAACAATTGGACAAACACTCAAAGCTGAGGGCTTGTTTTTTGTTGGTTTAGACGTGATTGGCGATTATTTAACTGAAATTAATGTGACTAGCCCAACTGGCATCGTAGAGATCACTGCTCAAACTGACTGTGCGGCAGCAAGCGTTTTCTTGACTGCATTAACGGCCAAACTAGAATCTCAAGCCCGCTAGCGTTATAGTAGCGCTTATGCGACCGCTTTTTTTATTCTTCTCTGCATGGCTACTGATCAGTTGCAGTGCAAAAGAACCCCTCTATAACACCCAAACTTATGTTTTTGGCACCCTAGTTGATATATCAATTTATGGTGAAACAGACGAACGGGCGCAAGCGGTTAGCAATGCCATTATTCAGGAATATCAGCACTTACATCAACGTTTACACGCATGGAAACCAAGTGAATTAAGTGCTGTTAACCAAGCATTCACGCAAGGCGAGGCCATTACAGTAAAAGCTGATATTGCACAAATGCTCAGCGATGTTACCCGTCTATCTACACAGTCTAATGGCACTTTCAATCCAGCGATTGGACAACTGATTAAACTCTGGGGATTTCAAAATGATACTTTTACCCCCCATCAGGTAGATGCCAAAGCAATTGATTCCCTTATCAGCAAAAATCCAAGGATGACTGATCTCGTCATCAAAGGCAATCAAATACATAGCGTTAATTCAGCCGTTCAATTAGACCTTGGTGGTTATGCAAAAGGCTATGCACTTGATCTTGGCTTGGCTTATTTAAAGCAACAGCACATTCAACATGCGCTCATCAACATTGGTGGTAATATTATTGCATTAGGTCAGCATGGCAACCAAGCTTGGCGGGTAGGGATTCAGCATCCTCGCCAACCAAATGCAATTGCGACAGTCGCACTGGCTAGCGGCTGGGCAATTGGTACTTCAGGCGACTATCAACGCTATTTTTATCTGGATGGCAAACGCTATTGTCACATCATTGATCCCAAAACGGGTTATCCCGTTCAAGGCATGCAATCGGTTACTGTATTAATACCACCAAAAAAGCAGGCTGGCGTGTTATCGGATGTTGCGTCTAAACCGATTTTTATCGCCCCAGCCAATGAACGACTTGCTCAAGCCAAGGCAATGGACGTCCCTCACTTTTTAATCATCACGTCAAACACTGATATCCAAGTCAGTGAAGCGATGCAACAAAAACTGACCTGGCTTGATCACAAAGCAGAGAAGATCGCAAAGGTGGTACGCTTTGAATAAGCTAAAAAGCCAAGCCTTGATCGGTGACATTTTTATCATCGTTACTAGCGCCATCGCTGTGGTTTTTTTATTCAAAACCCTTTGGAGCAACGTGCCAGCAAGCCAATTGTTGATACGGCAAGCTGATCAAATTATTGGCACTTATGATTTAGAGCAGACGCGAGAACTGCATATTCATGGCCCTTTAGGCGAGTCACACATCAGCATCGAACAAGGTAAAGTCAGATTTAAACAATCTCCTTGCAACCATCAATACTGTGTCCACCAAGGCTGGCTAAACCGCGTAGGGCAGGTCGCCATTTGTTTACCCAATCAGATAAGCCTGCAACTCATCGGCGAAAAAAAACCTTATGACTCGCTCAACTATTAGCATCAACCCCACAAAAACAGACCATCATGTCGCTAAGCTAACGGCGCTTGCAATCGCTTTACACGTATTAGAAGCCGTCTTTCCATCACCATTGCCTGGCGTAAAACCTGGTGTTGCTAATATCATTACATTGTTTGTGTTAATACGCTATGGATTTGGCACAGCCGCATGGGTGAGTTTATTACGCGTATTTGCCAGTAGCTTATTGTTAGGCAACTTCCTGTCGCCTACTTTTGTCCTCAGCTTATCAGGCGCGCTCCTAAGCTTAGCCACATTATGGCTTGCACAATACTTACCAAAACGCTATTTTAGCGTCATCTCCTTAAGTGTTTTGGCGGCTTTTGCGCATACCCTAGGACAGTTGTGCATCGTTAGAATATGGCTTATTCCACATGCAGGCGTCAGTTACTTAATCCCAATCTTTGCTCTAGCCGCACTTATTTTTGGACTCATTAACGGCATTATTTGTGCGCGGCTGTTATCGAAATAGTCCATCTTGATCATACAAAGATTGCCACTCGTGCAAAACTCAACGGTATGGAAACTACCAAAGCTGAACGCGCCTTGTCTTGCCAATCGCCGACAATCAGTTGGGTATCTAGAATAAACAGCAAAAAACATTTCTAATCAGCTTGATGAAACAGAAGGTGATAAAATAGGCACTTAACTTGTTGAGTTTGACAGTCTATTATGATTAAAACCTTGTTGACCGTTTTAATGTTTGCTCTTTATAGCGTTTTAATTGCCTGCGGTACGCCTGGGCCTTTGTATATCCCTGAACAGCGTTATCCATTACCACAAACAGAGGTGGAAAAAACACCCAACCTAAAAACTGACAACGCTTCCACTAACCAATAAAAGACAAAACTGTGAATTTTTTTGAATTAAAAAATAGCGTGTTGCACGCTGAACATGTACCGCTAACGCACATTGCAGAGCAGTATGGCACACCTTGCTACGTGTATTCTAAGCAAGCCCTGACACAAGCATTTAATGACTTCCAAGCTGGGCTAACCAATACTGACCATTTAATTTGCTTCGCAGTTAAAGCCAATCCTAATCTTGCTGTTTTAAATGTGTTTGCAACATTAGGTGCGGGTTTTGATATTGTTTCTGGTGGAGAGCTAGCGCGTGTTTTAGCCGCTGGTGGCGACCCGCAAAAGGTGGTTTTTTCTGGCGTAGGTAAAACTGCTGATGAAATGCGCGCCGCTCTAGAAGCTGGCATTTTCTGTTTTAATGTAGAGTCTGCTAGTGAATTGGTGCGTTTAAACCATGTCGCTAGTGAGATGGGTAAAGTAGCGCCTGTTTCTTTGCGGGTGAACCCAGATGTGGATGCGAAAACACACCCTTATATTTCCACTGGCCTAAAAAACAATAAGTTTGGCGTTGCGTTTGAAGATGCCATTGCGGTTTATCAAGCAGCAGCAGCTATGCCGAATATTGCCATTCATGGCGTTGATTGCCATATTGGTTCACAGATTACTGAAATTGCCCCGTTTATTGATGCTTTAGACCGTGTACTAGGCTTAGTTGATGCTTTAGAGGCACATAATATTCCAATCTCTCATATTGATGTTGGTGGTGGTATTGGGATTACTTATGATGATGAAACACCGCCAGCATTTAAACAATATACCCAGGCGATTTTAGCGAAATTGAACCAAAAACAAGTCAAACTCCTGTTTGAACCAGGTCGTGCATTAGTCGGCAATGCAGGTGTATTGCTCACCAAAGTTGAGTACCTCAAGCCAACTGAAAGTAAAAATTTCGCCGTTGTCGATGCCGCCATGAACGATTTAATGCGGCCTGCATTATATGATGCCTATCACGATATTGTGCTGGCACAAACACGAGATGGCGAAAAAACAGTATATGAGATTGTTGGTCCAGTATGTGAAACAGGTGACTTTTTAGGCCATGATAGAGCCCTCAATTTACAAGAGGGCGACTTACTCGCCATTAAGTCAGCAGGGGCTTATGCCATGAGCATGGCAAGCAATTACAACACCCGCGGCAGAGGGGCAGAAATCATGGTCGATGGCGAACAATGCCATATTGTAAGAGCCAGAGAGCAAATCACGGATTTATTTGCATTAGAAAGAACGCTGCCCTAATCAAAACGACAGTGTGTGTCCTCATTATGCTAGTGTTCAGGCTATCCTTAGCCGATATACAACCAGCTAATGCGCTCCAACTGACAAAGTTTAGCCCGATTTTAGATTGTGAATATAAAAAAACGGGGTCACGCTTCGCTTTTTTTATCAACCTCGGTCACGATTAATCAAACACAACCGTTTTATTAGCATAGGTCAACACACGATTGTCAATATGCCATCTTACCGCTCTAGACAAAACAACGCGCTCCAAATCTCTGCCTTTTTGTAGTAAATCCTCGACCTGGTCGCGATGGGAAATTCTCGCAATATCTTGCTCAATGATGGGTCCTTCATCTAACACTTCCGTAACATAGTGTGCGGTAGCTCCAATTAACTTTACGCCTCGCTCAAACGCACGATGATAAGGCTTAGCACCGATGAATGCTGGTAAGAATGAATGATGTATATTAATAATTTTTTGTGGATAGCGCGCAACAAAATCAGATGACAATATTTGCATGTAGCGCGCCAATACAATCAAATCAATGTGGTAATCATCAAACAATTTGAATTGAGCATTTTCTGCCGCTATTTTGGTGTCTTTTGTAACAGGCACATGATGAAAATCAATCTGATAAAAATCAGCTAATGCTTTGGCATCTAAATGATTGCTGATAATTAGGGGGATTTCACAAGCTAATTCCCCTTGCTTATGTCGATGAAGCAAATCTACCAGACAGTGATCATATTGAGATACCATCAAAGCCAATCGTGGCTTGTGTGCCCCTAATTTCAGCTGCCACTTCATACCAAACTGGGTAGCGATTGGCGTAAAATGTTCAGCAAATGTAGATTCATCTATACTAAACTGATTTAAATCCCATTCAACACGCATTAAAAAAAGATGATTTTCTGCATCTTGATGTTGGTCTGCATGTAAAATATTAGCATTATGTTGATGCAAAAAATGGGCAATCGTCGCAACAATGCCTTTTGCGTCTGGACAAGTAATCAGTAAAGTAGCGGTGTTTTTCATGCTGTCTATTGGTAATTTTATATCGAGTTGATTATACCTGAACACGTTTAAATTGCGCTAAGCCGATAGTAATCAGTATGTGATTAATCAGGTATGATAGGCATATATGACACAATTAGAAAATTTAGTTCAAGCCGATGTCGTGCTAGCCAATCCACGTGGATTTTGTGCAGGCGTTGATCGCGCGATTATTATCGTTGAACAAGCTTTAGAAAAATTTGGCGCACCCATTTATGTACGCAACGAAGTTGTTCACAATCAGTTTGTTGTTAATGAATTGCGTGAAAAAGGCGCGATATTCGTCAAAGATTTAGATGCCATCCCCAAAGGGAGTACCGTCATTTTTAGCGCACATGGCGTATCAAAAGCCGTGCGTGCTGAAGCCGATATACGTGGCTTGACCGCGTTTGACGCCACTTGCCCACTGGTCACAAAAGTCCATATTGAAGTGGCCAAAATGCGTAAAGAAAAGATGGAAATTGTGATGATTGGCCATAAAGGACATCCTGAAGTAGAGGGTACAATGGGACAATCAGATCAAGGAATGTATTTGGTTGAAACTCCAGCTGATGTTGAGAAGCTGGTGGTGGTAGATGCCAATAAATTGGCTTATGTCACGCAAACAACGCTTTCCATAGATGACGCACTCCAAGTTATTAACGCCTTAAAACATAAGTTCCCAGCAATTAAAGCACCAAAAAGTGATGATATTTGTTATGCCACACAAAACCGTCAAGATGCGATCAAAATCATGGCAAAAGATTGTGATTTGGTCATTATTGTTGGTTCCCCAAACAGCTCTAATTCCAACCGCCTTCGTGAAGTGGCAGAAAATCAAGGTGTTGAAGCTTATATGGTCGATAATGCTAGCTTCTTAAAACCTGAGTGGTTACTGAATAAAAAGAAAATTGGCGTTTCAGCAGGGGCATCAGCACCAGAGGTTCTGGTGAAAGAAGTCATTGCTGCCTTACAAAAGTTTGGTGCAAACAATATCCATGAACTTCAGGGTGTTATAGAAAGTGTGATTTTCAAGTTACCAAAGGACCTGACCTCTGCCACAAAAAAATAAAACTCCCGTTTCAGCTCTAATTCTGATTCATACTGCTGATTTACAAGTCCTAATTATGGAAAGGGCAGATAGAGCTGGCTTTTGGCAGTCGGTCACAGGAAGCCTAGAAAACGATGAAACCCCTTATCAAGCCGCTATTCGTGAAGTGTATGAAGAAACTGGCTTAATTGCATTGGATTACGACTTTCAAGACTGGCAGGTAACAAACACTTATGAAATTTACCCACATTGGCGTCATCGCTATGCCGATGGCGTGACAGAAAACGTAGAGCATTTGTTCGGCCTTACCCTTCCAAGTCCTTTACCTGTTTCATTAGCACCTAATGAGCACCTCCGTTACGAATGGGTCGACTGGCGAGAAGCGGCGAAGCGGGTTTTTTCATGGACCAATATTGATGCACTGAAAAGATTGGGTGAAAAGCATCAATTGCGCCTTTAGAGGTTTCCATTATCAATCGCAACGTTATAAAATCAATCTTTAATCCATATTTAAGTTTTAAATCAATTATGCAAGTACACGCCGCACCTATCCAATTCGATCATTTTCAGTCTAAAAAAAATGATGACTGCCAAGCACGTATTTTGGCTGCGCGGAAAAAGCTAGGTAAACGCTTGGTGATTTTGGGTCATCACTATCAGCATGAAAGTGTTTATCGCCATGCCGATTTCTCGGGTGATTCGCTCAAACTCTCTAAATATTGCGAAAACTTAGATGCAGAATTTATTGTATTTTTAGGCGTTCATTTTATGGCAGAAGTGGCTGATATTCTCAGCCGTCCAGAACAGGTCGTCATTTTACCTGATTTGGCCGCGGGTTGCTCAATGGCCGATATGGCAAATCTAGCAAAAGTGGAGCGTAGCTTCCGCGAACTAAACAACGTCCTCAATTTTGATGAAACCATCACACCAGTGACTTATATCAACTCGGCCGCAGATTTAAAAGCTTTTTGTGGTGAGCATGGTGGCATTGTTTGCACCAGCACCAATGCCCCAAAAATTCTGGATTGGAGCTTTAAACAGCGTGAGAAAGTGTTGTTTTTCCCTGATCAAAATTTAGGTCGTTGGAGTGGTTATCAAATGGGCATTCCTTTGGAACAAATGCCTATTTGGGATCCAGACCAACCACAAGGTGGCTTGACCATAGAACAAATCAAAAACGCGAAGATACTATTATGGAAAGGGCACTGTGCAGTGCACCAAATGTTCCGCCCACAAAATATTGAGCAGTTCAAACAAGTGCACCCAGATGGGCAAGTGATTTCACATCCTGAAGCGCCATTTGACGTCTGTCTCAACTCAGATTTTGTCGGCTCAACCGAATATATTTTAAAAACAGTTTCTGAAGCAGCGCCCAATACTAAATGGCTAGTTGGAACGGAATTAAACTTGGTCACGCGCTTAGCAGAACAAATGCAGCCTCAAGGTAAGCTTGTGCAATTTATGAGTCATGTGGTGTGTGAATGCTCCACCATGGCTCGGATTGACCCACAACATTTAGCTTGGGTGTTAGAAAATTTAGTCGACGGCAATATTGTGAACCAAATCACTGTGCCTGCTGATGAAGCTGTATTAGCCAAGCTGACTTTAGACCGTATGTTAGCGGCTTCTTAAATGGCTGCATCCAACGACTGCGCACTATGCCAACCCAGCGCAAAACTTCTTTTATGGCAAGACGACTTTTGTCGAGTGGTGCTATTGAATGACGCTGACTATCCAGCCTATTGCAGGGTAGAGCTTAAAGCACATGTGAAAGAAATGACTGATTTAACGCCAGCAGACCGCGCTAAAACGATGAATGTCGTCTTTGCGGTGGAAACAGCCATCAGAGAAGTGATACAACCCGATAAAGTCAACTTAGCTAGCTTGGGTAATAAAACACCGCATGTGCATTGGCATGTTATTCCTAGGTTTGAAAATGATAAACATTTTCCGAATAGTCATTGGGGTGAAGCGACTCAAACTGGCAACCCGCCACCACTTTCGTTGGCGATTTTAAGTCAACTTAAAACAAAGATAGCAGCGTGTACCAACGCCTTGCATACATCATCTAGTCTATCAGTAAACGTTTAACAACTTTGCCATTGACAAGATGGCTTTCAATAATCTCATCTATATCTTCGTGATCCACGAAGGTATACCAAACCGCCTCAGGATATACCACCATAACTGGGCCCTCTCCACAACGGTCAAGGCAACCTGCACGATTAATCCGTGTTTTACCTATACCACTTAAGCTTTGTTCTTTCACTTGCGCTTTCATATGCGTAAAAGCCGCCTCAGCACCTTTATCTTGACAGCAAGATTCGCCATCTGGGCGTTTGTTTAAACAGAAAAATACGTGGTGTTTGAAATGGGTAGTCATGTCAATCAACTCATTGTTTGTGAATATAGGATTATAGCCGATGGATACGTCATTCAGATTGCAAAGTCAGGCAAGGCTTTCCAGCTAGTGGTTCAAACAAAATCAACACCACAGGACTTTCAAAGGTCGTGACTTGAGACCTACTTTGTGTAGATAGCCCCTTCATTCGTGAAAGTCCACGTGCGTGTAATGCCTAAAATATCAGTTGTTTTACGCATTTCTTCCGAGAATTTTGCATATGGTGCAGCAAGTTTCACAATATTAATAGCGGCGTCATCTAACACTTTTGAACCAGAGCTTCTATCAATTGTGATGTCTTCAACGGTACCTTCTGCACGGATTGAAACAGTTAATTGTAATCGCCCATAAATCTTTTGATTGCTGGCAGCGGCTGGATAGTTCATATTACCGATGCGTTCCACTTTTTGTCGCCAGGCTTCTAAATAAAGTGCATCGTCTACAGCTTTAGTGCGAGCCCCTAAAAAGCGTCTTTTAGGTCGCTTTTGATACTGTTCTTGTTGTTTAGCAATTTGCGCTTCTAGGCGGTCGATTTCTAGGCTAGCCGCCAGCAAAGCCTCTCGATTAAATGGTTTTTCAAGTACGTTCTCAGTCGATTGTTGGCTCTCAATCTTGCGTGTTTTAGCGGTTGGTGTTGCTTGATAATCGACTGGTCGCTCAGCATTCAGTTGAGTCAATAAGGTTTTTGCTTGATTTTCTAATGCTGCAACACGCTGCTCTGCTTGCTCTGCCTCCGCTTTTACTTGAACAGATTTCGCCGCTGTCCTTGATGCTTTCTTTGCTTGTAACTTTGCATCAGCCTGCTTGTTTGGTAGCATCGGCAACATTGATTTTGCTTGTCGATTCTCATCAGTATTGCCGCCACGATCTAAATTCGCCTGCGCAATATGCTCAGCATGGTCTGGCGCTTTTTCTGTTTTTGCGTTCACCAACACCACTTCTAGCGGTGGTAAGCGATTCATGATTTGTTTAAGTTCTGGTTCAAACTTAACCGCTAGTAATACGATATGTGCAGTGACAGAGAACCAAATCGCGATTGCAAAAGGCGTCAGTTTGTTATAAAAACGTTTCACTCAATTCACACCAACTGGTCTAGAAGTTTTTGATGAATCCCGTCAAAGCCACCATTACTCATGACTAATATAGTGTCATGTGGTTGCGCTAGATTAGTAATTGCTTGAATGAGTGCATCCATCTGCATGAATACCTGTGATTTATATTCAATCGGCTTCAATGCTTCTGCAACATCCCAATCAACATTGCCTCCATAACAAAACACCCAATCCGCAGCGGTTAAACTATCAGGCAGTGCGGCTTTCATTGTGCCTAGTTTCATTGTATTTGAGCGCGGCTCTAGCACTGCTAAAATTCTGCTTTTTCCAACCTTAGCACGCAAACCATCAAGGGTTGTTGCAATCGCGGTGGGGTGATGAGCAAAATCATCATAAACACTAATCGCATTAACAATGCCACGTAATTCCATACGCCGTTTTACATTTTTGAACACACATAAAGCAGCAATGCTTTGCGCTACTGGCACACCAACATGCCTCGCAGCTGCAATACTAGCAAGCGCGTTCATTTGATTGTGTTGGCCAATGATTGTCCAGTTCAGCCGTCCTTGGCACTCCCGACCAAACATCACATCAAAACTACCATCGCCCTTTGCATTGGCTACATGCCATTTATCTTCACTTCCAAACAACTCTACTGGTGTCCAACATCCCTTTGCAATCACGCGCTGCAGACTTTCTTCTACATTACTCACTACTAGCCCATTTTGCGGAATCGTACGCACAAGGTGATGGAATTGTTTTTCAATCGCGGCTAAGTCGTCAAATATATCAGCATGATCAAACTCTAGATTATTCAACACTGCCGTTCGCGGATGATAGTGGACAAATTTAGAACGCTTATCAAAAAATGCGGTGTCATACTCATCGGCTTCAATGACAAAAAAGGGTGAAATACTTTTCTCGTCTTGCGTTGGCCTGCCAGGCAATCGCGCAGAAACAGAGAAATTTTCTGGTACACCGCCAATTAAAAAACCTGGTGCTAAACCTGCGCATTCTAATATCCAAGCCAGCATAGATGAAGTAGTGGTTTTGCCATGTGTCCCTGCGATTGCAAGCACCCACTGACCTTGTAATACATGCTCAGATAACCACTGCGGCCCTGAAGTATAAGGCAACCCTTGATTTAATATCGCCTCCATTAATGGATTGCCACGACTGACTGCGTTACCAATCACATATAAATCTGGATTTAGTTGCGTTTGGTCTGCGGTGTATCCTTCAATCAATTGAATGCCTTGCGCTTCTAGCTGTGTGCTCATCGGTGGATAAACATTGGCATCACATCCAGTTACTTGATAACCAGACTGTTTCGCTAGTGCTGCAATGCCCCCCATGAACGTGCCGCAGATGCCTAATATATGAATGTGCATGTATGAATGATGTCTTTAATGTTTGGCTAATCGCGCGCGCATCCCAATCTTTATTGATATGGCATTCAGCACTGCCGTGTTGCTGCTGCCATTGTGATGCTTACTCATTACAGTTTCGCGCTTGTTTATCGTTAAAAAGATGACTACTAATGCTGTAATGATAAGCCAAAGTGAGCTTAAAAAGACACCTTTATCGCGATTAAATAAAGTCGTCGTTAAGATGCGTCCATCGATGAAGCCAGCATCGCGCCTCAATACAAGCGACATCTTATAGGCGCAGCCATTCTATATGAAAGGGCAAGCAGCGGCGCGATCGCTTGCTTCGTGCAAAAGAGCAAAAAGCCACCCCTTATTGATGTCTGGGGTATTTCAGCGGTTGAGCCAAAGATCGATGTAAAGTCCATCTAACTCAAATTGGGCGCTAACCATCGCTCTAGATACGCTTTTGGCAAGTTTCTGCGCTTTGCCATATCATCTAACTGATCAACACCAATTTTATCGACGCTAAAGTATTTACTTTCAGCATGGGCAAAATAGAAGCCGCTCACCGCAGCCGCTGGCATCATGGCAAAGCTTTCTGTCAACTGCATACCGATTTCTTCACACTGCAATAAGGCAAACATATCGGTTTTGACCGTATGATCGGGGCAAGCAGGATAGCCTGGCGCGGGACGAATGCCTTGATAGACCTCTTTAATCAAAGCGTCTGTTGCCAGTTGCTCATTTGGCGCATAACCCCATAGATCGGTTCGAATGCGTTCATGCATATATTCAGCAAACGCTTCTGCTAAGCGGTCCGCTAATGATTGGAACATAATCCCGCTAAAATCATCATGGGCATCGGCAAACCGTTTTGCGATTTTTTCCATGCCTAATCCCCCAGTTACGGCAAATAAGCCAATATAATCATTTGCCACCCCTTTTGGTGCGATAAAGTCTGCCAGACATTGATTCGGACGCGCTATGCCATCAATCACTGGCTTTTGCGTTTGTTGCCGCATGCCATAGTAAGTAAAGGCAATCTCAGTACGGCTTTCATCGGTATAGATTTCTATGTCATCATCATTGACGCTATTCGCTGGCATTAAGGCAATCACACCATTGGCCGTCAACCAGCGTCCATCGATCAGCTTTTTCAACATAGCTTGCGCTTCGGTAAAGACTTTATTCGCCGCTTCGCCCACCACTTCGTCTTTTAGAATAGCTGGATAAGCACCCGCTAAATCCCAAGTTTGGAAGAAAGGACCCCAGTCTATATATTGTGCGATTAAGCTTAAATCAATATTTTTAAACACGCGGCGACCGATAAATTTTGGTTTTACTGGCGCATGACTGCCGTCAAAACTTAATTTGGCTTTATTAGCGCGTGCGTCTGCCAGTGTCAGCATGGGCACACCTTTTTTATTGGCATGCTGCACTCGCGCTTTTTCATAATCCGCTTGAATTTCAGCCAAATAGGCACCACGCGTTTCTGGAGTAAGCAAGTTTTGCATCACGTTCACTGAGCGAGAAGCATCTGGCACATAAATCACAGGACCATCATAATGGGGTGCAATCTTAACGGCTGTATGCGCACGGGAAGTGGTCGCACCGCCAATGAGCAATGGCGTTTTTGAACTACTGAAATGTGGGTCACGCTGCATTTCTTTCGCAATATAAGTCATCTCTTCTAAAGATGGCGTAATCAAACCACTTAAGCCAATAATGTCTGCACCTTCTGCTTTTGCCATGGCTAAAATCTCGGCAGCTGGCACCATTACGCCCATATTCACCACTTCAAAGTTGTTACATTGCAACACCACGCTGACAATATTTTTACCAATATCATGCACGTCACCTTTGACTGTCGCGATAACAACCTTACCTTTTGGTTTAGCTGCTTCACCTGTACGCGCTTCTTCTGCTGCTTTTTCAGCTTCGATAAATGGAATCAAATGCGCTACAGCGGCTTTCATGACACGGGCAGATTTCACCACCTGCGGTAAAAACATTTTACCTTGGCCAAACAAATCACCGACGATATTCATGCCATCCATCAATGGGCCCTCAATCACATGGATTGGTCGGCCACCTTTTTCAGCCACCGCTGCGCGTGCTTCTTCGGTATCTTCGACAATAAATTCGGTAATACCATGAACCATCGCATGGCTTAAGCGTTTTTCCACTGGCACGGGATGGTCGGCAGTCCCTCGCCATTCCAATGTGGTGCTTTCTTTTCTGTCGCTGGCTACCAAAGTACCCGCAATTTCAATCATGCGCTCAGTAGCGTCATCTCGGCGATTTAACACCACATCTTCTACCCGTTCACGCAGGTCTGCTGGCAAATCGTCATAAACGCCCATCATGCCAGCATTGACAATTCCCATGGTCATCCCAGCTTGAATAGCATGGTATAGAAAAACGGTATGAATCGCTTCACGCGCAGGGTTATTGCCACGGAAACTGAAACTCACATTCGAGACACCGCCTGAAATTTTGGCATGTGGCAAGTTTTCTTTAATCCAGCGCGTCGCTTCGATAAAATCGACAGCATAGTTATTATGCTCTTCAATCCCAGTCGCAATCGCAAAGATATTGGGGTCAAAAATAATATCTTCCGGCGGAAAGCCAGTGCCGACAAGTAAATCATAAGCCCGTTTACAAATTTCAGTCTTGCGCTCAAACGTATCAGCCTGACCTTTCTCGTCAAAAGCCATCACGATAACGGCCGCGCCATAACGACGACACAACTTGGCTTGACGTAAAAATTCGGCTTCGCCTTCTTTCATCGAAATCGAGTTAACAATAGATTTGCCTTGCACGCATTTTAAACCCGCTTCAATCACTTCCCATTTTGAAGAATCTAGCATAATCGGTACGCGGGCAATATCTGGCTCTGAAGCAATCAGGTTGAGGAAGTGCGTCATCGCTTTGACCGCATCCAACATGCCTTCATCCATATTAATATCAATGATTTGCGCACCATTTTCTACTTGTTGACGCGCTACGCTTAACGCTTCTTCATATTGTTCATTGATAATTAAACGTGCAAAGGCTTTGGAACCTGTGACATTGGTTCGTTCGCCAACATTGACATACAAAGCATCTTCATCAATGATAAACGGCTCTAAACCCGACAACTTAGTGACTGGCGCTTGTTCAGGCACTTGACGCGGCGGACAATCTTTTATGGCCTGATAAATAGCATGAATATGGGGCGGCGTAGTCCCACAACAGCCACCAGCGATATTAATAAAGCCACTATCAGCAAACTCTTTCACAAGGCTAGAAGTGACATCTGGCGTTTCATCAAAGCCCGTATCACTCATCGGGTTCGGCAGGCCCGCATTAGGGTAAAGGCAGATATAAGTATCGGCAACCTTCGACAGCTCTTCGGCGTATGGACGCATCAAAGTTGCACCTAATGCACAGTTCAAACCTACTGTAAGCGGTTTAGCATGACGAACTGAGTGCCAAAATGCGGTAACGGTTTGACCTGACAAAATGCGGCCTGATGCATCGGTTACCGTGCCAGAAATCATTAATGGCATTTTGTAGCCAATTTCTTCAAAGAAGCAATCAATCGCAAACAAAGCGGCTTTACAGTTCAAGGTATCAAAAATCGTTTCCACCATTAAAATGTCCGCACCGCCTTCAAGCAACGCACGTGCTTGTTCCAAATAAGCTTTGACTAACTGATCAAAACTGACATTTCGTGCTGCTGGATCGTTCACATCTGGTGAAATACTGGCTGTTTTTGGTGTTGGGCCTAAAGTACCTGCAACAAAACGCGGCTTTTCGGGCGTACTATATTTCTCACAAGCGGCTTTGGCTAATTGAGCTGATGCCACATTCATTTCATGCACCAACGCCGCCATATGATAATCATCTTGTGCAACAGTCGTCGCGCCAAAAGTATTGGTTTCAACAATATCCGCACCCGCCTCAAGATACTTTTCGTGAATCTCTTGAATAATTTGCGGCTGCGTTAAAGACAGTAATTCATTATTGCCTTTAACAAACAATTCGCGCTGACCGTCTGGTGCAGAAAAGTCTTTAAAACGCTCTCCGCGATAGTCCGCTTCCGTCAACTTGTATTGCTGAATCATCGTACCCATCGCCCCGTCTAAAATCAGGATACGATCTTGCAACAAACGACGTAATTGCGTTTCTAGTGGTGAAATATGTTGTTGACTCATAACAGATACTAAAGTGAATAATCTGCTATTTTATCATGCAAAGCCTTTTCTTCTAACTATCCCTACGCCTGTATTGAATCGCCTCAGCAA
>JAFMCM010000016.1 GCA_017857755.1 Methylophilaceae bacterium
AAGCCAGGGCGACCGAACCGTCCTGCAACCCCAATCACGGCGCCAAGCGGTGCGTCTGCAATCGGGTTGTCAATATGCAACCCATAACCGACCCCTGTAATACCGATTATCACTTTACCTTTATAAACCACGGGCGCCATCCCAATCCCAATCCCTGTTCCTCCTGTGACTTTGCGGGATTTATTGGGATCATCCTGACTTAAGGTTTCTTGACCCTCACGACTAATTGCAGCTTCCACCACATCAATATCCCATAGCACATGGCCATCGCTGGCATCTAAGGCAATTAATCTCGCGTCGACAGTACCTAGATAAACTTTGCCATCACTTACTGCAACACCACGGTTTTGGGGACCACAACACATTTTCCAGTTAGCGCGTTTTTCATGTTGATATCGCCAAAGCTCTTCACCCGTGGCCGCATTGACCGCCACCACATGGTTAAAAGGCAATGAGAAATACATGATGCCATTTTGTACGATTGGTGTTGTTTGGTAACTCGCCACCACCCCACTATGATGCTGCCAGGCAAGCGTCAACTCTTTTACATTATCCACATTGATTTGGTCAGCTTTAGAAAATCGCTGACTACGATAGTCACTGCCATAGCTAGGCCAATTGCTACCGTTATTCGTCATATCGACTGCCTTGGCTGTCTTTTGTGTACGGTCACACGCGCTCAAAGCAATTAAAGAAAGCAATAGCACGAATAATAAAGATAAAATACGCTTCATTGTGATGATTCCAATTTGATTAAACAAAATAAGTATACAGATAAGTATACGCTTAAAAATGACATTAGGCTAAAAGGATAAAAAACTTGCAAGGTTTTGACAAAGTGCCTGCTGGCCCAGCGCTAGCCCATCAGAAAGCGATTGTGATTGGCGGTGGTATTGCAGGCTGTAGCACGGCTTATGCGTTAGCAAAACGGGGCATTGCGGTTACCTTAATCGAACGCCACGCCAGCCTTGCCCAAGAAGCTTCAGGCAATCCAGTCGCCATGCTCTACCCTAAGTTTAATAGTGGTGCGAGCATGTTAAGTGCTTTAGCGGGCAATGGCTTTGCTTTTACGCAAGAATTGCTCAAACAACTAAAAACTAATGAAAAGCTCTTTCAACTTTGTGGACAAATACAGCTGGCCTTTAATCATAGTGAGCACGAGAAACAACAGCAGCTTTTAAACAGCCCAGCAAACAACACCCACTTATTCCAATTATGTTCCGCACAACAAGCAAGTGAGATTGCCAATATCCCTTTATCCGTTGGTGGTTTATATCTATCGGACTCTGGCTGGGTCAATCCAACCTTATTTTGTCAAGCATTGACCGGGTCAGCTTTGATTCATCAGCTCGTTTCTAACCAAGCGATTCAGATTGAGCAGACTGATGGATGGACCGTTACCTTAGCCAATCAAAACAGGTTAAACGCGGAGATTGTCGTCTTATGCAATGCAAACGAGCTACCACAATTTGAGCAGAGTCAAAACATCCCCATTACTGCTGTTCGCGGTCAAGTCAATTTTTTTAAAGCAAACCGTATCAGCCATCAACTTCGCCCTGTTATTTGTAGTCAACATTACTTAAGTCCAGCTGTTGATGGTATGCATTCGATTGGAACAAGCTATGCCCCTAATGATTTAAACCCCGACCTTTCAAGCGAAGATAGCCATGCCAATTTGCAAGCACTGCGCAAAATGGCACCGTCTATTTTTGCCAGCATGCAATCAGCCGCAATCACTGGCCGTGTCGCGTGGCGAAGCGCCACACGCGACTATATGCCTTTAGCGGGTCAATTAATTGATGAAAGTTTATTAAGAAAAGCGCCGCCACGCTATAACGCTAGCCCTAGTGATTTACCTTGGATAAAAGGCTTATACGTCAATGCAGGGCATGGTTCTAAAGGCATGATTACTGCGCCACTGTGTGGAGAGTTAATTGCCAACTTCATCAGCGGCGAACCGCTAAGGCTAGAATCCGCACTCTTAGCCCAATTAAATCCTAGCCGTTTTTTATTAAGAGCCTTAGGGCTAAAACAAATTGCGCAAAAATTGTATGATTTTTAGATTAAAATAACGACATGATTGATGTCAACACCCTCATAGAAGACGCACAAAAAGCACAATCTCAAGGTAATGATCCACTCGCTCTCGATTATTTCCATCAAGCCTTGGTGCGCTATCCAAACGAAACGAACCTGTTAATCGCCTGTGGCAATCTTTGTGTCAAGCTTCAGCATTTCGAAAAGGCAATCACGCATTTTAGACATTTATTTTCACTGAATCCTAGCCCACAAGTGGCGCAGGCTTTATGTTATGCATTACAAAGCTTAGGCAATCAAGCTGCTGCCTCAGGTAGAGACCATGTTTCTGAAGCATGCTTTACAGAAGCGCTGAAATACGCCCCCAGCCACGCAATCTATTTATACAACCTTGGCAACGCGCAACGTAACTTAGGCAAGCTAACGGATGCTGTGAATAGCTTTAAACAATCCATCGCATCTAACCCCGACGACGCTGATGTTTATAATAATTTAGGCAATGTACAGCGTGAGTTAGGGCAGCTGGATTTTGCCATCGCCAACTATCGAAAAGCGCTGACTATCAATCATCATCTGCACCATTCTCTGATGCATTTGGTTCATCAACGTCAACATATCTGTGATTGGCGCGGAGAGGGTGAGCACGATTTGCAAGCACAAATATTAGCCATCCGTGCCCTCGTCAATTCAAACCCTCATGCCGCTATTGCGCCGTTTGCTTTTTTAGCATTGCCTGGCACAACCGCAGCAGAACAAAAACTGTGTGCCAACCACTATGTTGCACAACACTACCAAAGCCTAGTGAAGCAACGCCATCAGTTATTATTAGCAAACAAAAAAACAGTACAAACACGCCTTAAAATAGGCTATTTGTCAGCCGACTTTCGGTTACATCCATTGGCATTTTTAATCACTGAATTAATAGAAAATCATGACCGCGCACAATTTGAAATTCTCGCTTATTCTTATGGCGCAGAAGATCAAACAGCGGTTCGCGGCAGATTAGTCAATGCATTTGATGCTTTTGTTGACATACGCGGCTTAAACGATGCTGAAGCCGCTACTAAAATCAATCAAGATGGGGTTGATATTTTGGTGGACTTAACTGGCTATACGCAAAGCAGCCGCACAGGGATTGCCGTTTTAAAACCAGCACCCATTCAAATCAATTGGTTAGGTTTTCCTGGCACTATGGGGGCATTTTCGGATGGCACGCCTTTATTTGACTATATCCTAGTCGATGAGATCGTTGGGCCTGAGGATGACGCATTCAGCGAAAAGCGTTTATTGCTACCCTGCTACCAACCAAATAGCCGTCGCGTGCTATCTACAATCACCACCAAGAACGACCATCATTTACCAGATGATGGTTTTGTGTTTTGTTGTTTTAATCAATCATTTAAAATTACACCAGCGATATTTGCGGTTTGGATGCGCCTATTAGCAAAAGTACCAAACAGCGTATTATGGTTGCTTGCTTGCAATCCATGGGCAAAAGCTAACCTCGAAAAAGAAGCTGAATTGGCTGGCATCGATCAAACAAGATTAATTTTTGCTGAACGCACGGCATCAGAAGCCCATCTGGCACGACAACAGCATGCCGACTTGTTTCTTGATACCCTACCCTATAACGCACATACTACCGCCAGTGATGCACTCTCAGCGGGTCTGCCTGTGCTCACCTGTATGGGCGACACCTTCTCCGCTAGAGTGGCTGCCAGTTTATTAACGCATATTGGATTACCACAATTGGTTTGTCATTCATTGATTGATTATGAAAACAAAGCCCTGGAATACGCCCAAAACCCAATCCTGATGGCCGCGTTAAAAAATGACTTAAAAGATAAAATAAATCAATCGGATTTATTGAATGCGAAAAAATTTGCACAATCCCTAGAACATCAATATCTCACCATCTGGCAAACACACCAGCAAACAACAATAAATTGATTTAGTCAGCATGAATTGTTGATGCAAACATTGCGGCTGCGATAATCAAAAAACCACCAGCCCACTCATTCCAACTCATGACTTCTCCCGCTAAAAAATAGGCCGCAACCGCTGCTACCACCAGTTCGAACACAAAAATCACGGCAGCACGAGCGGCCGCGATATGGGTCACGCCGTATTGCACCAGCAAGGTGCTTGCAAACAACATTAAGCCAACAGCAACCAGCATTAGCGCATCGACATTGCTAACGGTCGGTGGCAACAAAATGGATTGATGCATCAATAGCATGGCAATAAGTGTGATGATAACCACCCCTATCCAAACGGCGAACGATTTCACCATCAAACTCAGGTGAACCGATTGTCGGGTAAGCACATTGGTTAAGGAAAACCCCATGCCCGCGGAAACAGCAAGCCAATCTGATTGGCTACTGGGCAATGGTAAGACATGGCCTTGTGCTGGGTCATAAAGCATCACAAATGCGCCCAATAAAGACACAATCACTACAGCAACCTCTTTAATCCCTGCTCGTTCTTTTAGCCAAAAATGGGCTAATACTAAGGTCCAAACAGGAGATAAATAAAATAACAAAATAACCCGCATCACTTCGCCATCAATCACCGCCAGCACATAGCTTAAATTCGTCCACCCAGCGGCTAAAAGCAAACCAAGAATACTGATCGGTTGACGAAACAACGCTCGCCAGTGTCGACCAAAAACAAAACCAGCGATTAAGATCGCAATCATATAAGTATAGAAGCTGGCCACCACGCCAGTCACACCAACCTGATTCAATAATCGATAAGGAAACCAAATAAGTCCCCAAAAGACAGCACCCATTAGCAAACCCAATATTGGAAAAATGTTTTTATTCTGAGCGTTGCTCACTATAATACCTACCTATGAACGAAAATTTAAATTTACTGCAACCCTATCCATTTCAGCGCCTCAGAGATTTATTTGCACAGATCAATCCTAATGCGCAATATACCCCAGTTAATTTATCGATTGGGGAGCCAAAGCATCAAACGCCCAGCATTATTCAACAAAGTTTAATTGCGCATATTGATGGCCTAGCCAGCTACCCTACCACACTTGGCTCAGCCGCACTACGACAAGCGATTTCGGATTGGGCATCACGGCGATATGATATTCCTGCACTGGATATTGATAAAGAGATTATTCCAGTCAACGGCAGCCGCGAGGGCTTATTTGCTTTAGCGCAAACGGTAATCGATACTAACAAACCGAATCCGATCATCATCAGCCCTAACCCTTTTTATCAAATCTACGAAGGCGCCGCATTGCTGGCAGGTGCGCAGCCCTACTTTATTAATACGCTACCCGAAACACAGCATGCAATGGATTTCAGCACAGTACCAAGCGCCGTCTTAAATCGCACGCAACTCGCTTATGTTTGTTCACCAGGCAATCCCTCAGGCAAGGTGATGTCACTGGCTGATTGGGCGCAATTGTTCGCCTTGTCAGATACATATGGCTTTGTGATTGCAGCTGATGAATGTTACTCTGAAATTTATTTTAACGAAGCCAAGCCGCCACTAGGTGCGCTAGAAGCCGCTCACAAGCTAGGACGCGACTATACCAGGTTAGTGGTATTCAGCTCGCTATCCAAACGTTCTAACGTACCTGGCATGCGCTCGGGCTTTGTTGCTGGCGACTCTGCTATAATAACGAAATTCCTGCTTTATAGAACCTATCACGGCTGTGCAATGAGTCCTGCAATACAAGCCGCTAGTGTCACCGCTTGGAACGATGAAGCGCATGTCGTCGAAAATCGTCGACTCTATAACGAAAAATTTAATACGGTTGTGCCTATGCTTAAAACAGTATGGCCGACAGTGGAATTGCCCGATGCTGCCTTTTACCTTTGGCTGCAAACAGGTGAGGATGATCAAGCAGCGGCAATCAAGCTAAAGCGCGATTTAAATATCACTGTTTTGCCAGGCAGCTTTTTAGCCCGTGAAGCACATGGCATTAATCCAGGAAAAGGTTTTATCCGCATGGCGCTAGTGGCCAACTTAGATGAATGTGTTGAGGCAGCTCAACGGATTCAACAGTTTTATTAATTTAACCTTGTTTTCAATAATCGATTAAGGAGTACTCAGTATGAATGAAAGAATTATTATGCGCGTCGGAGAAGCATTAGTTGCTGGCGGCCCTCTAAACACAGCAGCAGAACCTGAAGTCGCGATTGGTGAAATGGATGGCCCAATGGGCGTTGCATTTGCTAACCAATTGGCCAACCAATCTCAAGGCCATTCAAAAGTGTTAGCGATTATGAATACGGACATTCAGGTCCGTCCAGCTACATTAATGGTAAGCAAAGTCACTGTAAAAGATACGGCGTATACGAATATCTTAATGGGTACCGTTCAAGGCGCCATTGCCAACGGTGTGTTAGATGCCGTGCGTGAAGGTTATATTCCCAAAGAAAAAGCCAATGATTTAGGTATTATTGTCTCTGTTTGGCTTAATCCTGGTGTTGTCGGTCAACAAGATTTAGATCATAAAGCGCTTTTTGAAATTCACCGTAAAGCCACAACATTGGCCATTAAAAAAGCCATGAGTAACGAACCTAGCATTGATTGGTTATTAGAAAATCAAGATAAAATCACCCATAAATATTATCAAATGGGGCTAGACGGTAAAATCTAAATGCTCTTGAGTATAAAAGCCGCTTTAATTAGCGGCTTTTTTTATGCCTTTTGCCAACGGCTATGATGGAATAAAAGCGCCAACTAGCGTTCGGATCATCGCAATATGCTGATCATCTAAACAATCAATATGGTGTAGATCGGTTAAACCGCGTAACCATGTAAGCTGTCGTTTTGCAAGTTGACGTGTTGCAAACACACCTCGTTGTGCCAATTCTGCAAGGTCATAATCACCATTCAAATGCATCAATGCTTGTCGATAACCCACACATCGCATCGCGGTACTTTCAACCGTCAAACTTGGATATTGTAATAAAATCGCCGCAACCTCATCAATAAAGCCATCAGCTAACATTTGTTGAAATCGCAAGGCAATACGTTGGTGCAAGACTTTGCGCTCACTCGGTATTAAAGCAAGCTTAAGCACCTGATAAGGGAGCGGATCACTTGCCTGTTTCAGATGTAGCGCGGTCATGGTTTCGCCGGTAATCGCATGCACTTCTAAAGCGCGTTGAATGCGCTGCATATCGTTTGGCATTAATCGTTCAGCGGTGTAAGGGTCTATGAAGGCTAATTTCTGATGCATTGCAGGCCAACCAATCGCTGCTGCCTCTTGATCAAGCTGCTCACGAATGCTTGGGTTCGCCTCAGGCAAACCATTCAAACCCTGCTCTAGCGCTTTAAAATACAACATCGTCCCACCGACTAATAATGGCACTTTGCCTCGCGCCGTAATATCGGCCATTAAATTCAAAGCATCTTGTCTAAAACTAGCAGCCGAATAGGCTTCAGTTGGTGGCATGATATTAATCAAATGATGTGGCGCCTGCCTCAAGATTTCAGCGTCAGGCTTGGCCGTCCCAATATCCATCTCTGTATAAACTAAAGCGGAGTCAACGCTGATAATTTCAACTGGAAAATGTTGATGTAATGCAACGGCAGCCTGCGTTTTGCCACTGGCTGTTGGACCCATTAAAAAAATGGCTTTAGGTAAAGAAAGTTGATTCATACTGTTAATTCTTGATGAGCGTTATATAATAGCGCACATGGTAAAGCATTGTTGATCGCGCGTCGTTTATTCATATGACGGTTAATCATGCCACTTTACCTTAAGCCCTTTATCGAACCCAGTAGGCGGATTTATTATGAATATGGAAAAAGTTGTTTTTGGTTTTTTTATTGTCCTAGCAATGACGCTCAATTTCGGCTTCTTTCTTGGCGAAATCGATAATGCGGCGCATCATCACGTCTACGAATTATACGCTGCTATTATTGTGAGTTTGATTGCCACCGTACTTAAATTTGGTGACCGCACACAAGTTGGTGCGATTTTACTGTCTACAAGTTTAGCCGCTGATTTACAGTTAATCACCGCTGCTATTTTATGGGCGGCATTCCACGAAAGCATGGAATCATCCAGTTTAATGGTTTACATCGTATCCCTTTCAGGTGGCGCACTCATGGCAAACTTTGTTTCAGTCGTGCTACTGATTTCTGAAACCATCAGTCAGCGACGATAGAATCATCGTTCATCCAGACACCTTTTCAAACACCAGTTCCAACATGAATAGTATTCTCTTCATGATTCTGCGGCGCTTACGCCGACCGCTTATACTCATTATCGTTAGCTTTGCCGTGGTCACCATCGGCTTAACACTCGTGCCTGGCGTTGATGACCAAGGCAACGTTTGGCATATGAGTATATTCCAGGCCTTTTATGTCATTAGCTATACCGCCACAACAATTGGTTTTGGTGAAGTGCCTTATCCATATAGTCAAGCGCAGCGCTTATGGATGACCTTTTCAATTTATTTTACCGTTATTCCTTGGTTTTATGCGGTTGGTAAAATTATTACGCTACTACAAGATGTTAGCCTTCGTCAGACCATTACTGCCGAACGGCTGGCTCGGAATGTTCGCCAACTACAAGAACCTTTCTTTATCTTATGTAGCTATGGTCAATCAGCCAGTTTACTGGCTAACATTCTTGATGAAAAAAACATGCGTGTGGTGGTGATTGAACAAAATCAAGACCGTTTAAACGAGCTTGAGTTGGCCGATACTAAAAACACCATATTAAGTCTGTGTGCCGATGCTAAGCTACCAGAAAATCTAATCCGAGCAGGCATCGACCACCCCTATTGTAGTGGCGTTGTTACCCTAACCGATAATGATGAAGTCAATCTAGCAGTGGCTGTTTCAGTTAAATTGATGAAACCAAGCTTACGTGTGATTGCCCGTGCAGAACGTAAAGACGTTGCGGCTAATATGGCTTCATTTGGCACCGACCATATTATTAACCCTTACACCTTGTTCGGTGACCAGTTGGCGATGCGAGTACACTCGCTTGGCACTTATATTTTGCATCAGTGGCTGACTGGCGTTCCTGGGGACACACTCGAGCCACCTGAAAACCCACCAAGAGGCAATTGGCTTGTCTGCGGCTATGGTCGTTTTGGCAAATCAGTGGTAGAAAATCTGCAGCGTGAACATCTCACCACAACAATCATAGAAGCCATGCCAGATTTAACGCAATGTAAATCTTGTGTCGTTGGTAGTGGCACCGAAGCAAACACGCTGATTGAAGCTGGCATTCACGATGCTTGTGCCATCGTGGCGGGTACAGATAACGATATCAATAATCTCTCCATCGTGATGACGGCCAAAGAGCTCAATCCCAATCTCTTTTTAATCGTACGGAAAAACAATCGCAATAATAGCGCCCTTTTTAAGCGGTTTGGCGCCAACATCACCATGCAACCAACCGACATCATCGCCCATGAATGTTTAGCGCATATGTTGACGCCGTTGCTGGCTGAGTTTTTAACCCTAGCGCGCAATCAAGATAACCAATGGGCAAACACCTTAATCAGCCAATTGGTGGATGTCGTTGGAGAAACAGTTCCAGAAACTTTTGCCATTACAATTGATGCTGAAAATGCCGTAGCAGTCAGTGAATATATTGATAGCGGTATGCTGGTAAGACTCAACAACTTGATGCAAGACCCAGCAAATAGAGAGAGAAATCTTAAGTTAGTCCCTTTATTACTGGTCAGAAATGAAACTTCAATCATCGTACCAGACCAAGAGACAGTCGTAATCAATGGAGATCGGATTTTATTCTGTGGCACTTATGATGCAAAAACGACACTGCCTGCATCAATTAATAATAGCAAATCATTTAATTATATTATGAATGGGTTAGAAGTACCCGATAGTACGATATGGCGGTTTTTTAAACGTGTACTTGCGCCGCACTAAGCAGCTACTTTCCTCGCATAAACATTTTATCCAAATCACTCATACTCACTTGAAACCAAGTTGGGCGTCCATGATTACATTGTCCTGAACGCTCTGTCGCCTCCATGTCGCGCAGTAAAGCATTCATTTCAGGAATCGTTAAACTGCGGTTAGCCCTTACCGCCGCGTGACAAGCCATGGTACCTAACAAGGTATTGCGCTGGTCAGTTAACACCCTACTCGCCCCATATTCAGCTAACTCACGCAAGACATCTCGCGCTAATGAAACAGCATCTGCTTTTTGCAATAAGGTGGGTACTGCTCTAACCGCTAATGTTGATGGTGACAATACTGCAATATCAAACCCTAATTGATTCAATGTATCAGCACCAGAAGCCAGCACATCATTCACAATCGCCACTTCAAGCCTGTCTGCATTAAAGCTCACTGGTATTAATAAAGGCTGCATCGACACACTTTTGTTATCCAAAGCCTGCTTTAATTGCTCGTACATAATACGCTCATGGGCGGCATGCATATCCACTACAACCAACCCTTTTGCATTTTGCGCCAATACATAAACCCCGTGAATCTGCCCCAAGGCAAACCCAAGCGGAAAGCCCGGCGCGTCATCCGCAACCTCATGATTTTGCGAATCAGTTAGTCTTAAATCCGTATTATCCTCACTCAGAGCTGACTGCGCTGATTCAGTCGCATTGCCATACATTTTTTGATAAAAATCAGTCGGTTGATTGGCATGCAAAGGAATCTGTGACTGGTAGCCAGGATACTGTGATGCCCCAAACGTTGGCGCTGTCGATGATGGTTGGTTCAGTAAGGTAGCGGAACGAATCGTTGCAAACGGATTATGGGAAGCTTGGCCTGCGGTCACTGAATTGGACTCACCCGTGGGTGTTGCCAAGACTTTATTAAGGGCATGAAAGATAAAACGGTGAATGGCTTGGCCATCTCTAAATCGCACTTCGGTTTTGGCTGGATGCACATTCACATCAACCAGCTGCGGATCTAAGGCAAGAAATAAGACAAAAGCAGGATGTCTATCATGATGCAAAACATCTTGATAAGCTTGTCTAATCGCATGCGCAATCAATTTATCGCGCACAAACCGACCATTCACATAAACATATTGGCAATCACGCCTACCCCGACTAAAAGTCGGCTTTGCCGCCATACCCCAAAACCGCAACCCAGCTGCTTCATCATCTACTGTCACTGACTCTGCACTAAACTCATCTCCCAACACCGCTTTAAAGCGCTTGCCGGCCTCTCCTATGGCATAGCGACTAATCACCCGTCCATTATGCTCTAAAGTAAAGGCAACATCTGGTCGCGATAAAGCCACTCGCGTAAAAGCCGCTTCACAATGACCAAATTCGGTCGCATCTTTTTTAAGAAACTTTCGTCTGGCTGGTGTATTAAAATATAAATCATTCACCTCTACTATCGTGCCCGCATCCAAAGCGCTGGGTTCTAATGCGGAAATTTCGCTGCCATTGGAATAAATCGTCCATGCATGCTTCTCATTTTGGGCACGACTTACAACCTGAGTACGCGAAACCGAAGCAATACTCGCCAGCGCTTCACCACGAAAGCCCAAACTAGCCACCGCCTCTAAATCTGCTAACGATTGAATTTTACTCGTGGCATGACGCGTGAGCGCTAAGGCCATATCTGACTGAGCAATACCATTGCCATTATCAGTCACGCGTAATTGCTTGATCCCACCTTCTATCAGGCTGACTTTAATATCCGTACTGTGGGCATCAAGACTATTTTCAAGCAATTCTTTTAATGCAGAAGCAGGCCTTTCAACAACCTCACCTGCCGCAATTTGACTAATGAGTTGGTCAGGTAAGACTTTGATCTGATTCATTCAGCCCTCTTGTTCTCTATTGACTCGCAAACGATCTTGCTAAAGGCGGATTAGTCGCAAAGTAGCGTTTAATCCCCGCTAAAATAGAGTCTGCCAACTGCATTTGATGTTGGACATTATTTAATTTACGCTCTTCTTCTGGGTTACTAATAAAAGCGGTCTCTACCAAAATAGAGGGAATATCGGGCGATTTTAAAACAGCAAACCCCGCTTGCTCCACATGATGTTTATGTAATACGTTAATTTCTTCGACGTAATCCAAAACAGCTTTACCCAATTTCAAACTATCATTAATCGTTGCCGACTGTGATAAATCTAATAGAGTCTTGGCTAAAATGGGATCTTTATCCTTCAAACTAACCCCACCAATCAAATCAGACTGATTTTCTTTTTGCGCTAAATAGCGCGCAGTGGCACTGGTTGCGCCACGTTCCGATAAAGCAAAGACAGAAGAGCCACGCGCTGATGATTTAGTAAATGAATCGGCATGAATCGATATAAATAAATCAGCCCGTAACTTACGCGCCTTGATCACCCGCCCTCGCAAAGAAACAAAATAATCACCATCCCGCGTCAATACCGCTCGCATATTAGGCTCGGCATCTACTTTTTCTTTTAGCTTCTTAGCAATAGCTAGAGTAATATCCTTTTCACGGCTACCACTAGCCCCTCTTGCACCAGGATCTTCTCCACCATGCCCCGCATCAATGGCTATGGTAATCATCCGTCCCACCTGTTTTGCATCTGTCTGGCTAGCAGCATCATTGATGGGTGCTTTCATTGAATCAGACATATTTAGTGATGGCGCATCCGCCGCTTTACGATCAGATGGTGATGTTGTTAACCGCTGTGTTTTATCCAACTTGTCTAACATCGCCATCACCGGATCTTTTAATGGCAGAATATCTAACACCAAACGATGACTGTATTCGCCAGCAGGCATTAAAGAAAAAACATTAAAATTAACATCCTGCTTTAAATCAATCACAACACGAACAACATTGGGTTGATATTGCCCGATACGCACTTGTTGAATATAGGGATCATCCGCTAGAATTTGTTTGGGCAAAGCATTCAAAACCGCATTGAGCGCAATATCTTCAATATCTAACACCAAACGCTCTGGTTTTTTGAGTGAAAAAGTTTGATACTTAAACGCACCGCCAGCCTCAAAAGTCATCCGCGTATAATCATCCGAGGGCCAAACACGGGTGGCCGATACCTCATTGGCAGCCATCGCGTAGACGCTCATACAACCTAGTATGCAAACTAACGCTAATTTTATTCCCACTAATTTAACCATAATTTATGACAGTGATTTCCGTGCTGCAATTGTTAAGGTACGTCCTGTCACCTGTTCAGCGCTAAGCGATAATGTTAACGCAACATCAACCGCTGGCGCAGGCAATAGTGTACCTGCTTTTTGCGGCCACTCCACCATGCAAACACTAGTCGCATTAAAATACTCACTAAACCCCGCCTCATCCCACTCATATTCATCAACAAATCGATATAAGTCAAAATGATATAGGTTTAGCCCATCAAACGCATAAGGCTCGACCAAAGTATAAGTTGGACTCTTTACCTTGCCCTGATAGCCTAAACCTTGCAACACGCCGCGAACAAAAGTGGTTTTGCCTGCACCCAAGTCACCATGCAGATAAATCGTCATTCCCGCTGATAACTGTCTAGCAAATTGTCGACCCGCTTCTAAAGTCGCTGCTTCATCGGCTAATTCAAGTGTAAAATGTTCAATCATGACGCGCCCAGCTTCCAATTTTATGAATCCCCATGAACTGCATCAGCTTGCCGATGACATTAAACGTTGGGGGCGTGAACTGGGCTTTGCCGAGATTGGCATCACAGATACTGATTTGTCGCATGCAGAAAAAGATCATCAAAAATGGCTAGAAAAAGGCTTTCATGGTGAAATGGATTATATGGCAAAACACGGCACGAAGCGAACCCGACCCGCGGAATTAGTGCCCAGTACCGTTCGCGTTATTTCTGCTCGATTAGATTATTTACCGCCTAAAACAAAAGACAGCTGGCAAGTCATTTATCACGGTGACCAAGCTTTTATCTCCAGATATGCGTTAGGACGTGATTACCATAAAGTCGTCCGTAATAAATTACAAAAGCTATGCGAGCACATTCAACAAGCCACCCAAAACGTGGAATACCGCGCATTTACGGATAGCGCACCTGTGCTTGAAGTCGCACTAGCAGAAAAAGCAGGCTTAGGCTGGCGCGGAAAACATACTTTACTCATCAATAAAAACCACGGCTCTTGGTTTTTTTTGGGTGAAATCTATACCAGCCTACCGCTGCCAATTGACAGACCCGCGACCAATCACTGTGGCAGTTGCACTGCATGCATAGACGTTTGTCCAACAAAAGCCATTACCGCGCCATATGAAGTAGATGCAAGACGATGTATCTCATACTTAACCATTGAGCTTAAAACCAGCATTCCTATCGAATTTAGACCGCTAATCGGCAACCGCGTCTATGGTTGTGATGACTGTCAATTGGTCTGCCCATGGAATAAGTTTGCTGAAATCACGCAAGAAGATGACTTTCATGTACGTCATGGTTTAGACGACATCAGCCTTATTGAATGCTTTAGCTGGTCAGAAGAAACATTCAAACAAAAAATGGCTGGCAGTGCAATTTATCGTATTGGCTATCAACAATGGTTACGTAATATTGCTATTGGCTTAGGAAATGCACCCTCTAGCCCATCCATTATACAAGCCCTCAACAGTCGCAAAGAAAACACCAGCGACTTAGTCAGAGAGCACATTGAATGGGCTTTAGCACAACACGCATCAACATCGCATACGACGCAGGATTAAAACTAGATTAAAGCCCGCGCTCTTAACTCGCTTTTGATATAAGCATAATAAATCGGCGCGGCAACCACACCCGCAACACCAAAAGCAGCTTCCATCAACACCATGACAATCAACAGTTCCCATGCATTGGCTTTAATTTTTCCGCCAACAATCCGCGCATTTAAGAAATATTCTAATTTATGAATCACCACCAAAAACATCAATGACCCAAGCGCTATTGCAAAGGAATGACTCATGCTAACCACCACAATCACCGCATTTGAAATCAGATTGCCAATGACAGGCAACAACCCCACAATAAAAGTAATCACAATCATGGTTTTAACAAAAGGCAGCTCGATACCAGCTAAAGGCAAAACAACAGCCAAATAAATCGCCGTAAATGTGGTATTGATGGCGGATATTCTAACCTGAGCAAACACAATATTTCTAAACGCATGACCGAAATAAGTTGTTCGCTGTACCATGGCTTTAGAAAATGGCTTGTATTGGTCATCCGTCATTGCTTCACGCAAAGCTAACATCCCACCGATAATCATCGCAATCAAAATATGTGCCACATAGCGACCAGCCTCTTTGCCCCAAAATTGCAAATTAGTCGCATTATCGCGCAACCACTCTGTGAGCAAATGCTGTAATACCACTGCATTAGCAGGCAGGCGCGAATCGATCCAACCAGGCAAAATTGTGCGTGAATCTTCAATAATTTGAGCCATTCTACCAATCAGATTAGGCAAACGACCAGAGTCAGAGTTGAAAAAAGTAATCAACCCAAGCACAGCAAGCGTTAATAAACCAATCACACAAACAGCTAACAAACCCACTGCAATCACCTTAGCAATATAGCCTGGAAACTTATGGGCAATATAAGGTGAAATAATATGCACTAGCTCAAACACTAATAAACCCGCTAACAAACCAGGGAGTAAATTGTAATGCAAGACGTACAGCATTGCTGTCGCCATAATGAGCCATGCGGCAATATCAATTTTGGTTAGAGCTTTAATCTGCATATTCACTAGTAAATCGCTTTATAAAAGAATGTTCCTCGGATGCTGGTAAACGAACAACAACATGTACTTGATCATCAAACTGTTTATCTAAAACCTCACCATGCATTTGCGACAAGGCTTTGGTCAAAGCATCCAGTTGATTGTATGCTATTGTCAGGCTTAATTGTTGCATTTCTCTATAATCAGCAGTGGTAGCGCAATCTAACGCTAGTTTAGCAGTTCCACCATAAGCACGTGCTAAGCCACCTTTACCTAAATTAACGCCACCGTAATAACGAATAACCCCAACACAAACATTAATTAAATCCAAACCCTCTATCCGTTGCAAAATTGGCATACCAGCCGTACCAGACGGCTCACCAGCATCAGAAAACCTCGGCACGATACGATTATCTGTTTTAATCCGAAAAGCATAAGCCAAATGGCTAGCCTGTTGATGTTGGGATGCGATTGCACGCAAAAACGCACCAACCTCCTTTTCGTTATGACAAGGCGCAACCCATGCCAGAAACTTGGATTTATTAATGAGTTGCTCTGCAGTACCACCATGTTGAATAATTTGCATATCAATAAAACGAATCTAGACCCAATAAGCGTCCTTATGACAGACCAGTAATCAAACCAGATGGATTGACAGAAATTTTTGCACTGGCTGGTGATTGCGGTAAACCAGGCATGGTCATGATATCGCCACAAAGCGCCACAATAAAACCAGCACCACGCGACAAACGTAATGCCTTTACCACCAAAATATGCCCAACTGGCGCGTTTCGTAATTGCGCATCGCAAGAAAAAGAATATTGCGTTTTGGCAACACAAATAGGCAAACGCTGATCCTCCTCACTCAATCGCTTCAGTTGCTGCTCGGCCTCTTCATTAAGCTGAACTGCTGATGCGCCATAAAGTTTGGTCGCAATCATGTCCAGTTTAGTACGCAACGGCATGTCATCAGCATAGAGTAATTTAAAACGCGAGCGCTGCTGTTCGATACTAGCAACCACCTGTCTTGCTAATGCTGTTGCACCAGTAGCGCCTTCTGCCCAATGCTTGCAAACCACCACAGGACAAGCCAATGGTTGAATGACGTGCTCTAAAGCCTCAATCTCGGCTTGCGTATCATGCGTAAAATGATTAATTGCCACAATCACTTGCATGCCAAACTCTTCATGTAGATTATGAATATGTCTTTTTAGGTTGTTGATTCCAATAGTTAAAAAATCAATTCTTTCTTGATCTAACTCATCCAGCTCAGCACCGCCATGATATTTTAGAGCCCTAATCGTAGCGACCAAAACCACCACCTCTGGCTGTAAATGAGCGTGCCTACATTTAATATCAAAGAATTTTTCTGCGCCTAAATCAGCACCAAAGCCTGCCTCTGTCACCACATAATCTGCCAGTTGCAGGGCCGCCTTGGTTGCCACCACAGAATTACAACCATGAGCGATATTAGCAAAAGGGCCGCCATGAATAAGAGCTGGACTTCCCGCGATTGTTTGCACTAAATTAGGTTGAAAAGCATCTTTAAGCAAAGCGGTCATTGCGCCCTCTGCTTGAAGATCACTGGCATAAATCGGCTGACCTGAATCACTCATCGCCACCTGAATCCGGCTTAGGCGATTTTTTAAATCATCCAAAGTTTCAGCTAAACAGAAAATAGCCATCACTTCACTCGCCACTGTAATGTCAAAACCCGTATCGGATTCATAACCCCGTTGGCTCAAATGAACCTGACGCAAAGCCCTATCATTCATATCCAAACAGCGACGCCAAGTAACAGACGCCACATCAATCGCCAATGCATTACCGTGGTAAATATGATTATCAATCAAAGCAGCTAACAGATTATTGGCCGCACTAATCGCATGAAAATCACCCGTAAAATGCAGGTTAATATTCTCCATCGGCACCACTTGGGCATGTCCACCACCCGTTGCCCCACCCTTCATACCAAACACTGGCCCTAAAGAAGGCTCTCGAATACACACCATCGCCTGCTTGCCAATATGGTTTAACGCATCCGTCAGGCCAATTGTAGTCGTGGTTTTCCCCTCACCCGCTGGCGTCGGACTAATGGCCGTGACTAAAATTAATTTACCCTTAGGCTGGTCTTGCAACTTAGCTAAACCTGCAGCGCTCAGCTTGGCAATATAAGGTCCGTAGGCGATTAAATCGGCTTCAGCAAAGCCAATTGCCTTGGCAATCGCATTGATTGGCTTTAGCTTAGCTGCTTGTGCTATTTCAATATCACTCAACATGCGCCCTGATCCAAAACCTTTCTCAACTATTCAGATTAATAGTACGCTGAAGTGATCGTTTAGGGCAATAAGGAAGTCACTTAAATATCGCTGAAGCTCGCTTAGCTAAACTCAAACCAAGACACGCCATGGGTCTATTCATGATTTTACTTAGCCATGGTTCATGATGAACAATAGTCATGCATTGTGGTGCTGGCGTATGATAAACACATCAGTTAGACATACTTCTAATCGAAAACAACTTAAAGGAAATCATTATGTGGACAACACCAGCAGCGACTGAAATGCGTTTTGGCTTTGAAGTAACAATGTACGTTATGAACAAGTAATCTAGCATTCAGCACAAACAAAGGGAGCTCACGCTCCCTTTTTAATTCGATCTTCACTGATCTATTCTCAAGACTAAAGTGCTCTATCCAACCGTTAAACCCTGCATGGTTTGGTTGATCAAAAAGTCGTTTATATCGATTGAAATGATTCCTTAAAATGGCATTATTACTGAAATGCTTTTTTGCTGCGCTATTTTTTATCAATTATCTGGAACAACATTCGTGGTCAAACTCATGCGATATTTCGCTTTACTTCTCATCTTTTTTCCAGCCTTAGGGTTTGCAGAGTCATCGCGCACCAGCACTTGGCTTATGTCGCTGAGTCGAATTAAATTCACTGATACTGTTAACGCATTTGTTGATATACAGCCTAGGTTCACCTTAAGCGACACGCCGAATGGACATGACCGTACACTGGATACGTTATTATTAAGAGGTGCATTAGGCTATCAAATCACCTCTAATATTGGTCTTTACCAAGGCTATGCGTACATCCCAACTTACGACCCTAAAAACGTTGAGCATCGTTCATTTCAAGAGTTATTCATTAAACAACCCCTTAATCATGGCAATGCTCTTGCCCATCGCATACGATTTGAACAAAGATGGATTGATAGCGCAGATGAAATAGCCTATCGACTTCGATATTTTGCTCGTTACACGCACCCGCTTAGTCACTGGCATAAAAGACTGTCATTAGCCATTAATGAAGAAGTTTTTATTCATTTAAATGACACCAAAAACGGTCCGCAATCAAGCTTTAATCAAAATCGACTATTTGTCGGACTCAATTACCGCATCAACCCTTCGCTTGCGTATGAATTTGGATATCAAAATCAGTATATCAATGTCATTAAAAACTCAAATGTGATGAACCACATATTGTTTTTAGGCGTGCAGACAAACTACTAACCGACTAGTCTTAGTAGACTTTCTAGATTTTAGTTCTTCAACCTCATCCATACATCAACTAATACTTTATTTTCTAAAACACCAGTGCGATTGGGTTCGCCCCTTTCATAGACCAATACAGTAAAAAAATTAGCCTTAGACATGCTAAAAATAGGATCGGAGAAAAAACTAAATACGATAATACAACTCAGACATCTCAATTGATTGATAGGCAAAATTTGACATTTTGACCAGCGCCAGAAACAGTGATATTCAGGGTATGCATTTTGGGCTTTTTCATCAGCTACCTTCCGACCACTTTGAAAAAGCCATTTGTCACGACTAAGTTAACTGCTGTGTGGGTCTTGCTCTTTTTTTGCACCACACCTTTACCATCCATCCGCACAAGCGTTAGGACCGCCATCCTTTTCATCATTTTTTTCACCTCTATTATTTATTTTTTTTGCGTAGTCATTAAAGACGTTTATTAAACTACTTAGCTAAGACGGGGTAAGCTGCGCCCTCTGTCGCTTGAGCTTTCTAATCAACGGTGATTAAGATAAAAGGCTTGGGGGGTTAAGTTCTTTTATTCAATCATTGTTTAATGCAACCGCTAAGGTTAATACGATTCTGATTAGTGGGTATTGATATAAATCAAACAAAGTGAAGTTTGTTGCTTAAAAAAACCATGCGATGGGTTTTGCTGGTTTAAAAGTCGCCTTCGCTGGCTCTTTGAATAAGCTTGATTAATGCTTCTTCTAGCTGTTGTGCGGCTAGTCGGGCGCGTGCTGTTGCGTTGGGAATGTTGTTTAAGTCGGAGGTTGGTCTTGCTAAAGCAATATACAGTTTCATGACGTTGTGACTGTCTGGCTTTTCGTAGATGGCTATGCGACATGGTGCGAAAACAAGAAATTCTGGGTGGTCGAGTATGATTTCGGTGCCCATTGTGAGGTTACAAAAGGCGTGTACTTCTTTAATGCCTTGGGGGTCGATTCCGCGCTGTTTGATATGTTCGCCAATTGGGAAGTTAGCGGGGTTCACAAAGTTCATCCCTTCTGAGATGCTTTTTAGACTGTCCATCACTTCTTGATAGCTGATGCCTTCTTTGACGGCTACTTCGTAAATTGCCGATTGGGGCTGCGTGGCTTTGGGGTCTGTTTGCGCGTATTTTGGCGCACTGGCGCAACTAATCAGCATCATTGCTAGTATTGCGATACTGTTGGGTTTTAACATACTCGCCTTTTTGTAAGCATCCTCTTTTCAGAGTCGAGGTGTTTATTTTAACGTGTTATCTTAAATACTTCATCTATTGCCGAGCGATTAAACTGTGGCGATAGCATGCTAATAAAATCGTAGAGGTAACCGCGCATAAAGGTGTCTTTGCGCATTCCAAGATAGGTGGTGCTTTGCGGGAATAAATGACTGCAATCAAGCCTTACTAGGCTTTCATCACGCTTTTCATCAAAGGCCATACTGGCAATCAGGCCGATGCCTAAGCCTAGATTCACATAGGTTTTGATTACGTCGGCATCAATCGCGGTAAGCACGACGTTGGGGGTGACTCCTGCATCGTGAAACACTTTTGAGACGGTGGTACTGCCCGTAAATGCAAAGTCGTAAGTGATTAAAGGGTAATGGGCGAAGTCCTGCAAGCTTAGCAATGGTGCTTGCGTTAATGGGTGGCCTTTTGGAACGACCAAACTGCGGTTCCATTCATAACAAGGCAAACAAACTAAACGTGGCTCTTGACCGATGGATTCTGTGGCAATACCTATATCAGCTTCGCCAGTTGCCACCCAGTCTGTGACTTGTGTTGGGTTGCCTTGATGTAGATTTAGCTTGACTTGCGGATAAGCCAGCATAAATTGTTGAATCGCTGCAGGTAGTTTATAGCGTGCTTGGGTATGGGTGGTGGCAATGGTTAATGTTCCTGATTCCACTTTGCTGAATTCATCACCGACGCGTTTAATATTATCTAGCTCAAACATGACGTTTGCCGCTAGTTTGAGAATGATTTGACCTGGCATGGTAATCCCAGTTAGCCGCTTACCATTGCGTTGAAAGATTTGCAGATTCAACTCTTCTTCAAATAATTGAATTTGCTTGCTAACACCTGGCTGTGAAGTGTGCAAAGTTTCGGCTGCGGCGGATACACTCAAGCCTTGTCTTGCTACTTCGTGTACGTATTTTAGCTGGTGTAATTTCATTTTTTTATCCTAAAAAAACCGCATTGGTTCCTATATAACAAAATAACATAAATTAATAATAAAATAATATTAAATGATTATATAAAAAACTGCTATATTACGCGCCTATTATTAATTGACTTAGTCACAATCGCATTTCATTAAAGTAGCTTAGACGCAACGATGGATCTTTTTCACATATTAGCTGGCTTTGTTGTCGGATTGCTTGTTGGCCTCACTGGCGTGGGTGGCGGCTCTTTAATGACGCCTATTTTGCTGATTTTCTTTCATCAGTCTGCTGCTGTAGCGGTGGGTACTGATTTGCTTTATGCGGCGATTACCAAGTCTGCGGGCATTTTTGCGCATGGGAAATTGGGAAATATTGATTGGCGTATTGTTCGCTTGTTGGCCATCGGTAGTGTTCCAGCCACTATTTTGACCACTATTGTGCTGGGCAATATGGATATTGCTTCTGAAGGCGCGGTATTAACCATTAAGTTTTGGCTGGGTATTGCATTGATGTTAACTGCTTTATCGGTGATTTTTCGTACGCAACTTGCCAGCTTTTCTAAAAATGGCCACTGGGTAAACCCCGCTTATGCGCCAGCTTTGACTGTAATTTTAGGGCTGACGTTGGGTTGTTTGGTCACGCTGACTTCGGTTGGTGCTGGTGCGCTTGGGGTTACCGCGCTTTTAATCTTATATCCTAAGCAGCCGATTAGCAAAATCGTTGGTACTGACGTTGCCCATGCCGTCCCACTGACATTGGTGGCTGGTTTGGGTCATATTAGCTTAGGCACAGTTGACTATTCACTATTGGGCACCTTACTGATTGGCTCTATTCCAGGTATTTGGATAGGAAGTCATTTAAGTGCAAAAGTAGCCGAACATTGGATTCGTTTGTTGCTTGCATTGGTTTTGGTTTATGTGGGACAGAAACTAGCTTTTCCTCAGATGAATGTTTCAATTGGCATTGCTTTTCTTGTTTTAATCATTGTTTTAAAACAACTTAGCAGCCGAAAAAAGTCACAAAAGATGAAGCAACACCTTATTAAATAAAGCAATTTAGATTAAAATAGAGGGCTAACTTTCAATTAGCAAAAGACATGTATAAATACGACAAAATTGACCAGCAACTTGTTAACGAACGCGTCGCACAGTATCGCGATCAAACACGCCGTTATTTAGCAGGCGAATTAACAGAGGAAGAGTTCCGCCCTATCCGCTTACAGAATGGCTTATATATTCAACGATTAGCGCCAATGTTGCGGATTGCTGTTCCTTATGGCTTGCTATCCAGTAAGCAGCTTCATAAGCTGGGCGATATCGCCAAGAAATACGATAAAGATTATGGTCACTTTAGCACTCGTCAAAACTTACAGTTAAACTGGCCTAAATTAGAAGATGTGCCTGATATTTTAGAAGAGCTTGCAACCGTTGAGATGCATGCTATCCAAACTTCTGGTAACTGTATTCGCAACATTACGACAGATCAATTTGCAGGTGTTGCGCCTGATGAATTATTCGACCCACGTGCTATGGCAGAAATCATCCGCCAGTGGAGCACGTTTCATCCTGAGTTTGCTTTATTGCCTCGCAAATTCAAGATTGCTGTTTCGGGCACAAAAGATGACCGTGCTGTGGTGCAGATGCATGATATTGGCATGGAATTCTTTAAGAATGAAAACGAAGAACTGCGGATTAAAGTTTGGGTGGGTGGTGGTTTAGGCCGTACACCTATCTTGGGAACCGTGATTCATGAAAGTCTAGAATGGCAACACGCTTTAAGCTACTGTGAAGCGATTATCCGTATTTACAATATTCATGGTCGTCGCGATAACTCATACAAAGCGCGGATTAAGATTTTAGTGAAGGCGATTGGTATAGAGGCATTCAAAGCACAAGTAGAAGCTGAATGGGCTCATTTAAAAGATGGTCCACTCACGATTACACAAGCTGAGTTTGATCGCGTGTCGACCTACTTTGAGCCGATGCCTTATGAAACGTTGCCTGCTAATGAGGCTAGTTTTGATCTGCATTTAGCGAGCAATCCTGCGTTTGCCGCTTGGGTAAAACGCTGTGTGCATGCCCATAAAATACCTGGTTATCGTGCACTGACATTATCATTAAAAACCCATGGCGAAGCGCCAGGCGATGCGACTAGCGCACAGATGCATGTCGTGGCAGATTTGGCTGATGCTTATAGTTTTGGTGAATTGCGCGTTTCACATGAACAAAACTTGATTTTGGCTGATGTTAAGTTGAGTGACTTATTCAGTGTTTGGGAAAAAGCTCGCGCTGCTGGTTTGGCGACGCCTAATATTGGCTTATTAACCGATATTATTTGTTGTCCTGGTGGTGATTTCTGTAGCTTGGCTAACGCTAAAAGCATTCCAATTGCACAGTCGATTCAAGCACAGTTTGACGATTTAGATTATTTACATGATATTGGTGATATTGAAATTAATATTTCAGGCTGTATGAATGCTTGCGGTCATCACCATGTCGGCCATATCGGTATTTTGGGGGTGGATAAAGGCGATACCGAGTGGTATCAGGTGTCTATTGGTGGTAAACAAGGCAATGATGCGAGCTTAGGCAATGTGATTGGGCCTTCTTTCTCTGCTGACGAAATGCCAAGCGTAGTACAAAAATTGATTGATGTTTATGTGCAAGAACGCACGCCAGAAGAACGCTTTATCGACACCGTTAGACGCATTGGTATGGACCCATTTAAAAACCATGTGTATGCAGAAAATACGGAGGTGTCAGCATGAGTCAGCTGATTAAAGGCAAGCAAATTGCACACGACGAGTGGACGCGGGTGATTCCACCTAGCTTTGGTGATGAACCTGTTCGCAAACAAGCTGGTAAAGTGGTGATGTTTAAGCTGCATGGCGAAGAAACGTTTACTCAAAAGCAAATTGATGCAACATTGATTCCTGCTGGAAAAGTATTAATCCCGCTAGCAGTATGGCTAGCCAAAAAAGAGAGTCTTGCGCAACGATTAGCGGCAGGTGAGATTGGGATTGTGTTGCAAACGCATGAGCCGATTGAGCAACTCGTTGAGGCTTTTGAGAATTTAAATAGTCTGCCAGTAATTGCCGTGTACGTTCAAATCTTTGCTGATGGCCGCAATTTTACGCTTGGTAATTTATTGCGCACCCGTTATGGTTTTAAAAATGAATTACGCGCCGTTGGCGACATTATGCGTGACCAATTATTTTTCTTGCAGCGTTCTGGCTTTGATAGTTATCTAATCAAAGATGGACGTAATGCAGAAGAAGCCATTGCCAGCTTGAATGATTTTACCCAACCTTACCAAGGTGCAAGTAACGATGTGCCTGTATGGCGTCGATTAGATCGGAGCCAGCTATGACTGTGGTTAGAGTGAGCTGCTAATGTCGTTTGGTGTCAGTATGATAAAACCCGCTGCGAGCAACCCTGCTACATTGCCTGAATTAACCGATGCGTTAGTAGCCAGCGTAAAAGCAAAGCGCGCTGCGGTATTGGATTTGCTCCAAGTCGCTAGCAAAACTTTTAGTGCGATTACTTTTGCCAATAGTTATGGTGCAGAAGATATGGTGCTAACGGATATTATTGCTAAAGAAAAGTTAGCGATTGAGATTTTCTCTTTAGATACTGGTCGATTACCTGCTGAAACTTACACGCTAATGGCGAAAGTTGAAAAAAACTATACAACGAAACCAGTTGTCTTTTTTCCTAAACATGAGGCGGTAGAAGATTATGTGCGCACAAAAGGGATTAACGCTTTTTATGAAAGCATCACACTGCGCAAAGCGTGTTGTGATATGCGTAAAGTAGAGCCTTTAAAGCGTGCTTTGGCACATAAACAAGCTTGGATTACTGGCATGCGCGCAGAACAAGCAGCAACTCGTAGTAGCTTGCCTACTCGTGAATTTGATGAGGGCAACCAGTTAGAAAAATTCAATCCATTAAGCGATTGGACTGAGCAAGAGGTTTGGGCTTATATCCGCCTATATGACGTGCCTTATAACGCATTGCACGATCAGTTTTATCCTAGTATTGGTTGCGCACCATGCACGCGTGCTGTTGCAATTGGTGAAGATGTTCGTGCTGGTCGTTGGTGGTGGGAAGACCCGAACAGTAAAGAATGTGGACTTCATGTAAAGAAGTAATAAACTATCATTAACTATTGAATATTATGACTAAAAAAACATTATCACATTTAGATTGGCTAGAAGCAGAAGCCATCCATATTTTGCGCGAAGTCGCTGGCCAATGCAGTAATCCTGTATTGCTTTTTTCAGGTGGCAAAGATTCTCTTTGTATTGTTCGCCTAGCTGAAAAAGCGTTTAGACCTGGCCGCTTTCCGTTTCCTTTGATGCATATTGATACTGGTCACAATTATCAAGAGGTGATTGAGTTTCGTGACCGTCGCGCAGCAGAAATTAATGAGCGTCTGATTGTTCGGTCTCTAGAAGATTCCATGGCACGTGGTACGGTTGTTTTAAAACATCCTGACGAGCCACGCAATAAACATCAGTCAGTTACGCTGTTGGAGGCGATTGAAGAATTTGGCTTTGATTGCTGTATTGGTGGCGCACGACGTGATGAGGAAAAAGCGCGTGCAAAAGAGCGCATCATGAGTTTCCGTGATGAGTTTGGACAATGGGACCCAAAAAACCAGCGTCCAGAATTATGGAATCTCTATAATGCGCGTGCGCACAAAGGCGAGAATATTCGCGCTTTCCCCATCTCTAATTGGACAGAAATGGACGTGTGGCAATACATTGAACGTGAACAGCTTGAATTACCGAGTATTTATTATGCACACGACCGTGATGTGATTCTGCGCAATGGCGATATTATTCCAGCTAACGTGCCTTTAGCCAGTGGTGAAGTCATTAATCAACCTAAGGCTGGTGAGGCGATTGTTACTAAACAAGTACGGTTTAGAACCGTGGGTGATATTACTTGTACCGCACCTGTTTATTCTGATGCAGATACCACGGCGAAAATTGTGATTGAAACAGCAACAACAACCATTACAGAGCGTGGAGCGACTCGCTTAGACGACCAAACCTCTGATGCATCAATGGAATTACGTAAGAAGGAAGGTTATTTCTAATGAGTACAATCCAAGAAAATCATATGCTAGAAAATGATTCTTTATTACGCTTTATGACTTGCGGCAGTGTTGATGATGGCAAAAGTACGCTGATTGGTCGCTTGCTATTTGATAGCAAAACCATTCTTGCCGATACCATGACCAATATTGCCAATACCTCGAAAAAACGCGGCATGGAAGCGGTTGATTTGTCACTATTGACGGACGGCTTACAAGCTGAGCGTGAGCAAGGTATTACCATTGACGTCGCTTATCGCTATTTCAGCACAGGCACGCGCAAATACATCATTGCTGACGCTCCAGGACATGAGCAATATACGCGCAATATGGTCACTGCCGCTTCTACGGCCAATCTTGCAATCATCCTGATTGATGCGCGTAAAGGTGTTTTAACACAGACTCGTCGTCATAGTTATCTAGCGCATTTGGTTGGTATTCCGCATATTGTGGTTGCTGTCAATAAAATGGATTTAGCTGATTATAGCCAAGTAACTTACGATAAAATTTGTGCCGATTACATGCAGTTTGCAGAAGAAATAGGCTTAGCCAGTGCACGTGATATTCGCTTTATTCCTATGTCGGCGCTTAATGGTGATATGTTGGTGGACCGTTTGGACAATATGCCTTGGTATCAAGGTGAAACGATGATAGAAATATTAGAAAAAGCACCTGCAGCGCATACCGAACAATCGGAACAATTTCGTTTTCCAGTGCAGTTTGTTTGCCGCCCTCACGCTAGTGCTGATGCTGAACTGCATGATTTCAGAGGCTTTATGGGCAGAGTTGAGTCTGGTGACATTGCGGTGGGCGATGCTGTGACAGTGCTACCAAATGGTTATCAATCTAAAGTAAAAGCTATTCAACTGGGTGATGCACAACTGCAAAGCGCGCAAACAGAGCAAAGTGTCACGCTCTTGCTAGAGGATGAGATTGATACTTCTCGTGGCGATATGATTGTCAAAAGTAATGAGGCGCCCGAGGCGGTTAAACAAATTGAGGCTTATGTTTGCTGGTTAGGTGAAACACCGCTGTCAACAGCGCGTACTTATATCGTGCGCCATACCACACGCGACTCGAAAGCAAAAATTGGTCATATTCATTTTAAAGTAGACGTCAACACATTAGAAGAGCAACAAACAAGTGATTTGAAAATGAATGATATCGCACGCGTTAGTTTTAAATTAGCTCAGCCCTTAATGGTCGACCGCTATAAAACAAACCGTGCAACCGGTGCATTTATTGTGATTGACGAAAGTACCAACGGCACGGTGGGTGCCGGCATGATTGTTTAGTCAATTTTTTTAGGCAGATTATTAATCACCTTATTATTAAAATAGATAAATTAGATTATCATTACAAAAGATTTTATAAAGGAACGAAAATGACGTATGTAGTCACTGAGAATTGTATTCAATGTAAATATACAGACTGTGTTGATGTCTGCCCTGTTGATTGCTTTGTAGAAGGACCAAACTTTCTAGCCATCAACCCTGATGATTGTATTGATTGCACGCTATGCGTTGCTGAATGCCCTGCTGAGGCGATTTTTGCTGAGGATGATGTGCCTGCTGACCAACAGCATTTTATTGAGCTCAATGAACGCCTTGCTAAAACATGGCCTATTATTTCAGCTCGTAAAGAGCCACTGGAAGATGCAGATGCGATGAATGGTGTTCCAGGAAAATTAGAGTTATTAATTGAATAGTCGTTAACACGCGTGATGGATGGACAAAAAAAGGGGCTAACAGCCTCTTTTTTTTCATCCACCTTTTCCAACTAGTTTGAACAATGTTCATGTCTACGAATGATGCATTTGTAGGCACATTCAACCATGTTGCAATGTAAGTCAAACCATATGCATGGCCGTATGCGATAATAGATTGTGTCAATAATGATTAAAAACTAAGACGATGATGATTACAACATTGGTCATGGTTGCAAGTATTCTATTTTTAGCCTTGCAGCTTGAAGAAAAATTTAAAGTCCCTTCTCCACTGAGCTTAATCGCGCTTTCATTTGCAGCGCATAATGTGATTAAACAAGCACCGATGATGACAGGCGATGCAGAAAGCTTTGCCAAACTAGTCATCTTTTTACTGCCAGTGCTGCTAATCTCGGACGCTTTAGAACTGAAACTACGTGACTTAAAAAAACATGGCTTAAGTTTGTTGTATCTGTCGATTGTTGCCGTGTCGCTATCCGTCATGGTGGCATTAGCCATATCAGACTGGTTATTCAGGGATTACCACTTAAGCAACGCCGCTGTTGTGATGCTATTTTCCATGGTACTGGCAACTGACCCCGTTTCGGTGGTGAGTATTTTTTCAAAGTTTCAATTGCCACATCAACTCAAAATGTTAGCTGAAGGTGAAAGCTTGTTTAATGACGCAACGGCTTTAATCGTCTTTGTTTTTATTGGCTTATTCGCGCTTAAAGGGGGCGTCATCACACCGTTATATGTTGCAGAAATCAGTATCGTGGTGATTGTTGGCTCTATCTTTATTGGTGTTAGCGTTGGTTTTATAGGGCTGATGCTGATGAAAACCACCCACAACCGTATTGCTGAAATGATGATTTTAATTCTAGCGGGTTATAGCGCTTTTGTGCTTGCTGAGCATTTCTATGTATTACTCAATTTCTTTGGTGGTCATTCACACATGCATTTATCTGGCATCTTAGCGGTAATCTTTGCTACGCTGACGGTGAGTCATATGATGAACAAGCATCTTGAACATGAAAATGAACGCATCAGCAACGATGAAGCAACCTTGACTCAAGAAGCATTAAAAACCAAAACTTCAGCCCGTCTGTTCATGACTGTTTTACAACGCGTCAAAGCCACGCTGGAAGAAAAGAATCGTCATCTTCGCAACAAAGAAGACATCCAATTATTAGCCATGGTGGCCAATACTCTGTTGTTTATCGCGATGGCAGAAATGATTGATTTAGACTTGTTATGGCAATATCGTTTTGAAATCCTGATTATGTTTGCTGCAACGACCTTTATTCGTGGCGTAATGATGACGATTTTTGCATGGGTCACCAACAACACGCGTCAAATGGTGGATGTGAATCAACGCTGGACCACGGTTCTCTCATTTGCTGGTATTAAAGGTGGTTTATCAATTGTGATGCTCACCATGATTCCCGCTTCATTTGAACATCTAGAAAGCTTTAAGGCGATTGTCATTGGTGTGATTATGCTTTCAACATTTGTTTATGCCGCTATTTTGATTTGGTATATTCATCGCCATCAAGCCGCTTTTTTAGTCGAACTGAACGCCGAGGGCCAGCATCATTAATCAGATGGTTGTGGGGAATTAATGAGTCAAGCATTTCAATATATCCAGCACTATCCACAATATCTGCAAGATTCAATTAAGCAGCTTCACGCACAGGGTAAGCTTGGCGATTACATCAGCTCACGCTATCCAGCGTCACATACGGTTCAAACTAGTAGCGCCTTATATCGTTATTGCAACGCAATCAAACAGCGTTACCTGCGCAATGTAAGCGCATTAGCGAAAGTGGAATACGATAGCCGCCTAACCATAAAGCACCAAGCACTTGGTTTGAATACGGCAATTTCGCGTGTGCATGGGGGACAATTAAAAGCAAAGAAAGAAATTCGTATCTCAGACACTTTTAAACACATGCCAGAGCCTTTTTTGCGAATGATTGTCGTGCATGAATTGGCACATTTAAAAGAACGTGATCACAACAAGGCGTTTTATCAACTTTGCCAACATATGGAGCCAGATTATCATCAACTGGAGTTTGATTGTCGGGTGTATTTAACTTGGAAAGCTGCCACGCCATCGTCAGGTTGAACGTAGGCGCATATGGATTAGTTGCCATAAAAGCCTGATTGGATGAGCGGCCGCCATTTAAGTGGCTGAACAAAGGGTAAAGCTAGCTTTCTAAAACAATCCTTTTTGCTTACTTGGCTTTGCTCTTGCCGCAACCAAAGCCACCCCTTTTCTAGCACGTTTACCCATTGTTTTAATGAACAACTCTCCTTTTATGGATTTAGCTTTGCCATTGATGAGGATATCCACCGACTCGCCATCACTGAGTACTACGTTAGTCAAGGTAGCGTTATTCGGGATGTCCATGATTTTAACGCCACGTCCACCATTGGGGTATTCGTTAATTTCGTTGATCGCAAAAACCAAGCATTTACTCTCGGAGGAAATGGCGGCAACATAGTCACAGTGATTGAGCTTGATGGGTGCTAAGACCTGAACGCCATCATCGACTTTCATAAAGGTTTTACCTGCTTTGGGCCTTGCAATCAGCCCTTTTAGAGGCGCGATAAAGCCATAACTATTGGATGAGGTAAACAGATATTTATCTTCTTCTTCACCCGACATCACAGCTGCAATACTGGCACCATTTTGTAACTCTATAATGGAGCTGACTGGAATGCCATCACCCTTGCCGCCTGGCACGGTAGATGCGTCGAAAGTATAACAACGACCATTAGAATCGAGGATCACGATCGGTCTAACCGTACGAGTTTCGATCACCGCTAATTCGCTATCTCCCGCCTTCCATGCGATGGTATCGCGATCGACACTGTGGCCTTGTCTGGCGCGTATCCATCCATTTTTAGACAGCAAAATGGTGACTGGCTCATCAACAACAAATGATTTTTGGCTGGCTTGGGTGCGCTCAACGGGTTCAATTAAGGTGCGGCGATCATCACCGTATTTTTCAGAATCTTGCTTGATTTCACGTGCGGTGAGGTTTTTGAGCTTGGTATTGCTACCTAAAATACCTGCTAGACCCTCGGCTTCATCACGTAATTTCTCTAATTCTTTTTCAATCTTAATACCTTCAAGTCGCGCTAATTGGCGTAATCTGATTTCAAGAATATCTTCGGCTTGAATATCAGTTAAATCGAAGGCTTTCATTAAATCTTCTTTTGGCTCGTCTGAATTACGGATGACTTTAATTACTTCGTCAATATTCAGGAAAGCAATCATACGGCCTTCTAAGATATGGATGCGTTTATTAATTTTGTCGAGATCAAATTGGCAGCGTCTTTGCACGACATTTAAGCGGAAATCAATCCACTCTTTTATCGCCGTCAGCATATTCTTTTGAGTCGGACGACCATCAGTACCAATCATCACCATATTGACAGAGCAAGAGACTTCAAGGCTAGTATTCAGTAGTAAGAACGCCATCATCTCATCGCTATTCACACGACTGGTTTTGGGCTCAATAATTAAACGCACCTCTTTTTTACCTTCGCTTTTGACGGTATCAATCATACTCAATGCGGCTTGCTTGAGTAATAACTGCTCTTGGTCGATGGTCTTTTTGTCTTTTTTCGGTTTTGGGTTTGAAATAGCTAAAATTTCATTTTGTATGGTTTCAACAGACACTCCATGCGGCAGCTCATTAATAATGACGCGCCATTGACCGCGTGCCATTGGCTCAACCACCCAGCGAGCACGTAACCGTAAAGAACCACGCCCACTGTCGTACATCTCGTGAATGTCAGCCGTTTTTGTGATGAGTTGACTACCGCCTGGCCAATCTGGACCTGGGATATGTGCCATTAATTCTGTTGTTGTACAATGAGGATTAGCCATCACATGCAAAACACCATTAGCAACTTCGCGCATATTATGCGGCACCATTTCTGTTG
>JAFMCM010000052.1 GCA_017857755.1 Methylophilaceae bacterium
CTCTTGCTGTTATTCATTGTTTTTAATGTTGTTAATGGTGGCTGTATCGCCACATCGCCGCTATGATCAACTATTTGTTGTAATAAGTCTTTGATCTATGTCAATAACGCTGCAGATAATGTTGGTGTTATGTGATGTTGCTATATTGCGCAAAAAAAATCCCACTTCATTTAAGTGAGCTGGGTTTTTTTGGTAAACGTTTTTGATTGTGTTTTTGGTTATTTGTAGGGTTGATAATTTGATTGGCGCTTTCTTATAAAACACAACTAGCTTACGCACCTCATCATCAATGGCAAAGACTGGCGCGACGGTTTAAGCATTGCTTTTTACTATGCAGGTGTAGTGTTTCTGTTAATGGCATGAGTCAATGCTCGGCGCTTAGCACTAAATTGCAAGAGCTGATCGCTTAAATGATGATTAAGGTGTTGATTGTAGGCGATGCGCGATACGACCGTGACAATCAGGTCAATGATCAGCAAGCGAAAGTTTTTTGTAATTCCTTACGCTTTTTTAGCTTGGGGAAGTTTGTGGTTGGGTCAAAGTCGTTCGTCTAGCGCTTCCCAGCGGGCTAGTTTACCTTCTATTTCTGCAGTGATTGCCGCGAGTTTGGCTTGTAGGGTGATGACCAAAGTTGGTTGGTCGCGGTATAGATTGGCGTCGGTGAGTTGAACGTTGATGGCGGCTTGTTCGCTTTCTAGGTGTTCGATTGCGCTTGGTAAGCTTTCGAGTTCTTTCTTTTCGTTAGCGGTGAGTTTTTGTGGCGCTGGTTTTGGTTTTTCTATTGGTTTCTTTTCTGCTTTTTTTGTGCTTGTTTTTTGATTGGATTTTTCTGCGTCGCGTTGTTGTGAGAAGCGTAGCCAGTCATCGTAGCCACCGCCAAATTCGTCTAGAAGGCCGTTGCCTTCAAAGGCGATCACTTGGGTGACGGTGTTTTCTAAAAACTCGCGGTCATGACTGACCAGAAATAGCGTGCCTTTGTAATCTTGTAATAGGCTTTCTAGCAGCTCTAGTGTGTCTATATCAAGATCATTTGTTGGCTCGTCTAGGACTAGGACGTTGGTTGGGCGTGCGAATAAGCGGGCTAATAATAGCCGATTGCGTTCGCCGCCAGATAGTGATTTGACTGGTGAGCGTGAGCGTTGCGGGGGGAATAAAAAGTCTTCTAGGTAGCTGATGACGTGTTTACGTTCGGTGCCAATTTCGACAAAATCTGAGCCTGGACTGATGGTATCAGCTAAAGTCATTTCTTCGTCTAAGGCTTCGCGCATTTGATCAAAGTAGGCGATGTTTAGGTTGGTGCCACGCTCAACGCTGCCGCTATCTGGTTCAATTTCTCCGAGGATTAATTTGAGTAGGGTGCTTTTTCCGATGCCGTTTGGTCCGAGTAGGCCGATGCGGTCGCCGCGTAGAATACGGGTGCTGAAGCCGTTAATTAAGATTTTGTTGGCGTAAGCTTTTTTGACATCGTCTAGTTCGGCGACTAGTTTGCCGGAGCGTTCACCCGCGTCAATGTTGAGTTTTACGTTGCCTTGGCGTTCTCGTCTGGCGGCACGTTCCAGTCTTAGTCTTTCTAGTTGGCGAACACGGCCTTCATTGCGGGTGCGGCGGGCTTTGATGCCTTGACGTATCCAGGCTTCTTCTTGGGCCAATACTTTGTCGAATTTGGCAGCGTGGGTGGCTTCGATGGCGATTAATTCTTCTTTTTTCATCAGGTAGTTTTGGTAGGTGCCAACGAAGTCGGTAAGTTTACCGCGGTCGAGTTCGGTGATGCGTGTTGCTAGTCGGTTTAAAAAGCGCCTGTCGTGGGTGATGAATAATACCGCGCCTTTGAAGTTGAGTAGTAGTTCTTCTAGCCATAAAATGGCTTCTAAATCTAAATGGTTGGTTGGTTCGTCTAGCAGTAGCACTTCTGGTTCTGCAACCAGGGCGCGGCCGAGGGCGACCCGTTTGCGCCACCCGCCTGACAGCGTGGCAATCACGACATCTGGGTCTAGGCTTAGACGGGTGAGGACGGTTTCAATTTTGGATTGCATTTCCCACGCACCGAGGTTGTCGAGGTCGTGCTGTAGGACTTCCATTTCTTTCATGAGTGTTTCAAAATCGGCGTCTGGTTCGCTCATTTTGTGGGTGACATCGTGGTAGGCGAATAAGGTTTTTTGTACGGCGCCTAGGCCTTCTGCTACCGCTTGGTATACGGTGTGTTCTGGGTTGAGTTCGGGTTCTTGTGGCACGTAAACGGTACGCGCCGATTGGGCGGTCCATACTTTGCCGTCATCTAGTTTGATTTCACCTGCGAGGACTTTAAGCATGCTGGATTTGCCAGCGCCGTTGCGGCCAATTAAGCCAACCCGTTCGCCAGCATCTAATTGAAAGGCAGTTTTGTCTAGTAGTGCATGGTGACCAAAGGCGAGGGAAGCGTTTTCAAGGGTTATGTAGGGCATAGATGGATCTTTTTAAATGTGCATGAGTTGCGTGTTGGTTGGAGGTTAGCTTTTACTTTGCGTAAGCATGGCACGGATGTTTGCCATTTTTTGTTTACCAAAGTCTTTGCTGATTTCAGGGTCGTTAAATGGGTTGCCAAAGTGGCGAACATCGTCTTTGGGTATTTCGGCGATAAAGCGACTTGGTTCGCACATTTGCATTTCTCCTGCGCGTTTGCGTTTTTTGCACCATGAAATATTTAATGATTTTTTGGCGCGGGTGATGCCGACGTACATCAGTCGCCGTTCCTCCTCTATTTTATCATGGTCAATCGATTCGCGATGCGGCATGATGCCTTCTTCGACGCCGATTAAAAATACATGACCAAACTCTAGCCCTTTTGCTGCATGTAGGGTGCTGAGTTTTACCGCATCGGGTTCGCTTTCTTCGCGGCCTTCTAAGATGCTGATGAGCGCGACCATTTGGGTCAGTTCTAGCAGGTTTTTATCCTCAGATTCTTGGCCAAACGCTGTGCTGCCTTTGCTTTTGTTGGTTAGCCAGCTGACAAATTCTAAGACATTATTCCAACGAGTTTCTGCTGCCCGTTGTTCTTCGTGGTCGTATAAGTAGGCTTCATATTGAATGGCTTTGAGTAGGTCTGTTAAGACTTCTTCTGCAGGGTCTTTTAGTGCGCGCGCTTGTAGCTTGTTGATATATTGGGTAAATAGTAGTAGGTCGTCGAGTGGCTTTTGTGCTGCTGTGTGCTGAAAGCCTTCTTCAAAAGCCGCGGCAAATAGCGAGAGTTGATGCGTGCGCGCATAGTCGCCTAGCCGTTCTAGGGTGGTATTGCCGATGCCTCTTTTGGGAGTGGTAGCCGCGCGGATAAATGCTGGGTCATCATCTTCGTTGGCAATGAGGCGTAAATAGCTGACGATGTCTTTAATCTCGGGCTTGTCAAAAAAGGAGAGTCCGCCAGAGATGGTGTAAGGGATTTTGTTGTTGCGTAGTTGTTGTTCTAGAACGCGTGCTTGATGATTGCCACGGTATAAAATGGCGTAGTCTTTGTAGAAAGTGCGGTTTTCGAATTTGTGCGCCATGAGTTTGGTGACAACGTTTTCAGCTTCGTGATTTTCGTCGCGGGCGGCGCTGACTTGCAATAAATCGCCTGTGCCTAGGTCGCTCCATAGTTTTTTTTCAAATAATTTTGGATTGTTGGCGATGACTTGGTTGGCGGCCCGCAAAATACGCACGGTGGAGCGATAATTTTGTTCTAGTTTAATGATTTTGAGCTGGTTAAAGTCTTTGGTGAGTTGGTTTAAGTTTTCTACATCGGCACCACGCCAGCCATAAATCGCTTGGTCGTCATCGCCGACTGCGGTGAATTGTTTGCTGAAGTTGGTGAGTAGTTTGACCAGTTTATATTGGCAGGCGTTGGTGTCTTGGTATTCATCAATCAGCAGGTATTTTAGTTTCATTTGCCATTGCTGCAGGGTATCTGTGTTTTGTTGTAGTAATTCGACAGGCAATTTGATTAAGTCATCGAAATCAACCGCTTGATAGGCTTTTAATGATTGTTGATAAAGCTGATAGACACGGGCTGCTGCCACTGTGAGTTCTTCATCGGCGCTTACTTTGGCTTGGTCTGGATTGATGAAGGCATTTTTCCAGCTTGAGATTTGCCATTGGGTTTTGCGCAGTAGTTGCTTGTCAGTGGTGGCTAGGATGTCGGATAGTATTTTAAAGCTATCGGAGGCGTCTAAAATAGAAAATTGTGGTTTGTAGCCAAGTAAGGCCGCTTCTTTGCGTAGTATTTGTAACCCCAATGCGTGGAATGTGGCAATGGTTAACCCCTTGATTTGTTTGCCTTCCATGAGTTTAGCCACGCGCGCTTGCATTTCTAATGCGGCTTTGTTGGTAAAGGTAATGGCGGCGATTTCTTTGGGCGCATAGCCGACATGTTCAATCAAGTGGGCAATTTTTTGGGTGATTACACGGGTTTTGCCGCTGCCTGCGCCAGCTAGGACGAGCAAAGGGCCGTCTACATATTTTACCGCTTCACGCTGTGGTGCATTTAGTGTGCTGAGCATGGTTTAAACTTCAGGGTCAATTAGCGGTGCTGTGGCGGTTTCTGTTTGAGCATCTGCTACTGACTGATGGTTGGTCAGCATGGTGGCTCGGCTGAGCGGTGTTTCTAAACTGATGCGACCGATGGTGCCATGGCGGTATTCGGTGAGTAGTACCATCGCTGTTCTTTCCATATCCCAATATCCATCTGGCCTTTTATACCCACGCCGTTTAGCAATTGCTTCTAGTAGGTCTACGCCGTCCATGGTCTTGACATCTTGTTGCATGGCGTCTAGTTTGTAGCGGTTGTTTAATAAGTCTGGATAGTGAAGCAATAACAGGTCTGCTAGAAAGGTTGCGACATCTTCATCGATGACGGCATTGCGTCCGATGGCATGGCTGGCGGCTAGCATAAAGCCGTCGCTTTCGTGTTTGATTTTTGGCCACATCATGCCCGGGGTGTCAGTGATGTTCATGGTGGGGTCTAAATCAAAGCGTTGTTGGCTTTTTGTGACGGCAGGTTCGTCACCGACTTTGGCTATACGTCGATTGAGAAGGGCATTCATGAGTGTGGATTTTCCGACGTTGGGGATGCCCATAATCATCATGCGCAGTGGCTTTAAATGGGTGCCACGGTGTGGTGCGAGTTGTCGGCATAGGCTAGGGATTTTTTTGGCATCGCCTGGTTTTTTACATTGTAGTGCGACGGCTTTGGTGTTGGGTTGGGCGTTAAAGTGGTTTAGCCAAGCCTGTGTGGTTGTTGGGTCGGCTAAATCGGCTTTGTTGAGTATTTTTAAGTTGGGGCGTTGACGGAATAAGCGCATTTCGTCAATCATTGGGTTATGGCTGGCTGCAGGTAAACGCGCATCGAGTACTTCGATGACAACATCGATGAATTCCATGGTTTCTTCTGCTTTTTTGCGGGCAGAGGTCATGTGACCTGGGTACCATTGAATGGCCATTTTTACTCCGTTTAACAATAGGTTTGGATGCTGTTTGTGGGTCGGTATTGATTGCTATTCGCTCAGCCGGCCGTGTTTAATACAGCGAGATGACGTATTTTAGCATTAGCTAGGTAAGGCTTTCTATTTATTCTGTGCGTAGTAAGGGTTTATGTGGCTTTTGTATGGGTCACTTGGGTGATGGGTGGTCTATCTTGCCCTTGCTGGTGGGCAATTAGTGCTTTCTATTTCTGGTTGGGCATATAAAATACTGTTTATGACCTTACCTCCAGAAATCAAGCCTCATCAGTCAGTGCCTTTGTTAAAGGCACTACATATCCTTACCCGTGATGGTAAGCTCAATCAAGATAGTCGCCGCAAGCTGAAGCAGGTGTATCACTTGGTTAATTTTATTGCACCTTTGCTTAATACGGTGCTGAAGATAGAGGAGAATCCGACGCTGGTTGACCATGGCGCAGGTAAGTCATATTTAGGTTTTATTTTGTATGATTTATTGCTAAAGCCTTTATCGCAAGGGCGAGTGATTGGGATTGAAACGCGTGGGGAGTTGGTTGCACAGTCGATTGCTTTGGCTCAAGCGTGCGAGTTTGAGCGTATGCAATTTGAGCATTTAAGTGTGGCGGCTTCTATGGAGTCGCCGTTGATTCCTGACCGAGTAGATTTTGTGACGGCGTTGCATGCTTGCAACACGGCAACAGATGATGCGATTCAGTTTGGATTAAAGAAGCAGGCGCGCTATATGGTGTTAGTGCCTTGCTGCCAAGCAGAGGTGGCGGAGGTATTGCGTAAAAATAAGGCTAAAAGTTTGAGTCAAACGCCGTTATCTGAGATTTGGCGCCATCCGATTCATACGCGTGAGTTTGGTAGTCAAATCACGAATGTATTGCGCTGTTTGCAATTAGAGGCAGCAGGTTATCGGGTGACGGTGACCGAGCTTGTCGGCTGGGAACATTCGATGAAAAATGAGCTGATTGTGGCGGAATACACTGGGCAAAAACGGAAAAATGCGCAAGATCGGCTAGCGGCTATTTTAGCTGAACTCAATTTAAGCGAACTACAGACCCGCTTTCAAGTATAAGTTTTTTTACGTTGAGCTTGTGTCTTTTTAGCTTGTTGCTGCTACAACACAGTCCATCACTTAGTTTTTTTGTTTTTGCATTAAACGGATAGTGCTGGCTCAGCTTTATCGTGAAGATATTGGTGTGCACGATGGTCAGTTTTTGC
>JAFMCM010000017.1 GCA_017857755.1 Methylophilaceae bacterium
CATCCACAAAATGGATATTCTCTAAGCGAATTTGATGCGGGTAGTGAATGGCTTGCAAGCCTCCTTTCCCATGCAAACTGACCCAGCGCCAGGCCGTTGCGGTCCAATCAATATCAGGCACACTGGGTTGAAAGGCGTCCTCGAGTCGATTGAGCAACCGCTCAGCACGCGAAACTAAGTCCTCGACTGAAGGCATCAGTCATTTACCTCCTGCGTAACCACCGCGATTAACTGCGGTAGTCTGCATTGATTTTGACGTAATCATAACTAAAATCACAAGTCCATATAGTGGCCGTAGCTTGCCCGCGATTCAATACCACACGTACTAAAATTTCTGCTTCTTTCATAATCGCCGCCCCCTGCGCTTCACGATAGCTAGCAGCAATACCACCATGCTCAGAAACCAACTCATCACCCAAGTAAAGCGCTAACTGACTTACATCCAAATCATCAATTCCAGCATAACCAATTGCCGCTAAAATACGACCTAAATTGGGGTCGGATGCAAAAAAAGCAGTTTTAATCAATGGGGAATGGGCAATCGCATAGGCGACTTTTCGGCACTCAGCCTCATCTTGTCCCGCCTCTACCTGTATGGTCATAAACTTGGTCGCGCCCTCACCATCGCGCACAATAGCCTGGGCCAACTCAATCGCGACTTCCGTCATCGCATCCCTTAATGCCATAAAATCTGCACTGCTTTGTGTAATTTCAGCATTGCCAGCCAAATTCGTTGCCATCATGATAAAGCTATCATTGGTGCTGGTATCTCCATCCACAGTAATACAGTTAAATGATTGATTGACAGCATAATGAATGATGGCCTCTAAGGCTGATTGACTCACTGCGGCATCAGTAGCAAGATAACCCAACATCGTCGCCATATTTGGATGAATCATTCCTGAGCCTTTGCTCATACCTGTGATGGTGATGATTTTTCCGCCTATGGTTAACTGCCGAGACGTGGCTTTTGGCACAATATCGGTTGTCATAATCGCTTCTGCGGCATTTAACCAATTATCAGATTTAGCATTATCAATTGCTGTTGGCAAGTGTGCGATAATTTTCTCAACTGGTAGTGGCTCCAAAATCACACCCGTCGAAAAAGGAAGCACTTGCTCACTACTAATGTTTAATAACTCAGCAAGAGCACTACAACTTTGCTGGGCATGTTGTAAACCAGTCTCACCAGTCCCTGCATTCGCATTCCCTGTATTAACTAATAAAGCGCGAATTGGCTTATTGCTAGCTAAATGCTTCTTGCAAATAATGACGGGGGCGGCACAGAATCTATTTTGCGTAAAAACACCAGCCACATGACTACCCTCTACCAATTTAATCACCAATACATCTTTACGATTTGGCTTACGGATATGGGCTTGGGCAAAACCTAAACTGATGCCATTTATTGGCAATAAAGAAGACGCATCAATGTTGGAGAGATTCACTGGCATGCAAGTGCTTTCTATTTAAATTAAAGACTGCCTCTTATTTTAGCTGATCAAAAGCTGACGCAATCCATCTTACTGAATGAAATTAAGCTTTGCGCCAAATCGTGCCTTGCGGCGTATCTTCTAACAAAATCCCTACATCCGTTAGTTCGGCTCGAATACGGTCAGCCTCTGCAAAGTTTTTAGCACTCTTCGCTTCGATACGCGCTTTGATGAGCGCCTGTATATCCAAATCATCGCCAACACCTTTACCCTGCATAAAAGCATCTGCATCTTGCTGTAATAAACCAAGTACAGCACCTAAATTCTTAAGCAAAGCAATGGTGTTGGCCGATTTGTCTTTATTCGCCTCATTGGCTAAATCAAACAATACTGCCATTGCTTCAGCTGTATTAAAGTCATCGTCCATCGCCGCCTTAAAACGCAAAGCTTGTGGATGAGACCAATCGACTGCATGCTCAGTCACCGTCACACCACGCAAAGCAGTGTAAAGCCTAGTTAATGCTACCTTAGCGTCATCCAAATGCTGGTGACTATAATTAAGTGGACTGCGATAATGTGCTCGTAAGATAAAGAAGCGAATGACTTCCGCGTCATATTGTTCTAAAACGGTTCGAATGGTGAAAAAATTGCCAAGCGACTTGGACATCTTCTCATCATCCACTCTAACAAAGCCATTATGCATCCAATAATTAGCCATCTGACAGCCATGAGTAGCTTCGCTTTGTGCAATCTCGTTTTCATGATGTGGAAACTGCAAATCCTGGCCGCCACCATGAATATCAAAATGTGCACCTAAATGCTGTCCACTCATGGCAGAGCATTCAATATGCCAGCCAGGACGACCTGGTCCCCAAGGTGAATCCCAGTTAGGCTCGTTTGGCTTAACTGACTTCCACAATACAAAATCCATTGGGTCGTTTTTAAATGTATCGACCTCTACCCGCTCACCAGCGCGCAAATCATCTACACTTTTACCTGAAAGCTTACCATAGCCGTTAAAACGACGAACTGCATAAAATACATCTCCATTATCCGCGCAATAGGCATACCCTTTTTCAATCAACTTACCAATCATCTCTATCATCGCATGAATATGCGTTGTAGCACGCGGCTCAATATCTGGTCTTAGCACGCCCAAACGCATGGCATCTTCATCCATCGCATCAATAAATCGCTGCGTTAGCACCGTGATGCTTTCATTATTTTCATTTGCCCGCTGAATAATCTTATCATCAACATCTGTAATATTACGCACATAGGTAAGCGCATAACCAGATGCGCGCAACCAGCGTGCCACCATATCAAAAACCACCATCACTCGCGCATGACCTAAGTGACAATAATCATAAACAGTCATGCCACAGACATACATGCGAACATGATTAGCTTTAATGGGAGTAAATGTCTCTTTCTGACGTGTGAGCGTATTAAAAATATTTAGCATGCGTTCAAATTTCGAGGAGTGTTAATCTATACAGTTGCCCAATTTTAACAGACATCAAAATCGCTTATCGACCATAATTTACAATCAATTATCTAAACGGCTATTGGATGTTAGCTGTCGTGTTGGTAGAATACCGCTATTACCAACAAAAAATGAGTATATCATAATGACAATAAACAATATTCTGCGTAAAAAAGTGGTAACTCCACTATTATTAGTTTTCTTGTTTGCAACAGCACCAGTGATAGCTGACGAGTTGAAAGATATTTCAACATTAGCTGAACAAGGCAAGCAACAAGAAGCGTTAAAAAAGATAGATGCCTATCTAGATGCAAACCCAAAAGATGCACAAGGCTTGTTTACAAAAGGCATTATTTTGGCTGAGAGCGGCCAGCGTGAAGAGGCCATTAACACCTATAACATGCTAACGCAAATGTATCCCAACCTTCCTGAACCCTACAACAATTTAGCTGTTTTATATGCTGATGCTGGCAAGTATGAGTTAGCAAAAAAGTCACTTGAAACAGCCATCAAAACACACCCAAGCTACGCCACTGCTCACGAAAATTTAGGCGACATCTATGCACGCATGGCTTCCGAAGCTTACGATAAGGCATTAAAACTAGACAATAAAAACATACGCGCAGAGAGCAAACTCTCATTAATTAAAGATTTGTTCAGCAATGATGGAAAGACCAGCGTGGCGGCTAACAACGCAACACCAGCGCGGCCGATTCGTAAAGCGGAAATAGCCGCGCCAAAGGCATTACCGAAAGAGATTCCTCCGCTTAACAAACCAGCTAATGTCGTTGCAGTCAACACAACAAACGATGAAACTAAGGTTAACGCAGCCGTTGACGCTTGGGCGGCGGCGTGGCAAAGCCAAGACGTAGATGGATATCTTAATAGCTACTCAGCAAGCTTCACACCAAGTAAAGGCAATCTCAACAGTTGGAAAAAGTTACGTCGCTCACGCGTATCAGGGCCATCTAAAATCAACTTGGAGCTGAGTAACCTCAAAGTTGAAATCATCGATGAAAATAACGCAAAAGCGAGTTTTAAACAGTACTATAAAGCGGATGGCGGCCCAATCCATACTTTTAAAACACTTGTTTTCAAAAAAGTCGATGGCAATTGGTTAATTACTAAAGAAATTGCATCCAATTAGATGCTGGCAATCTTAAGACACTACAAATCACTCAAGATGAATATCAACTTCACTCGTGTTAACCCTAAGTCCAGGAGGTTAGCACAATCATTATTCGTCATTTGCTGTGCGTTACTCCCTTGGTCAGCAACAGCTGTTGATCAGGGTAAGCTGCCATTAGACTTGTTCACGAATCAAACAAGCAAAGACCTTGTTGAACGCTTGTTGGTCAAAAGCTTGATGCAAATTGCTGAAGGGAATACAAAACAAGCGATGCTAACGGTGAATGAACTAATTCGCACAACACCAAACTTTAAACTGGCCCACCTGATTCGGGGAGATTTATTGAGCGCTCAGGCGCGCGGCCTAGGTGCTGCCGCTATTGAGCCAACACTAATCGGCTCAAGTGCAGATGAAATTAAAGGCTTAAGAGAAGAAGCGCGCACAAGAATTGACCATTATTTTTCTGCCGATAATGACAGACTAGTCCCTGACTTGTCCATCAAAATGGATAATCAACAGCAACACCTCATCGTCATCGATATCATCAAGTCTAGACTATTTCTATACAAAAAATCAGACAAGGGGCTACAACATGTTTCTGATTACTATGTGAGTATTGGTAAAAATGGTGCGGATAAAAATACTGAGGGCGACAAACGCACGCCTGTTGGTCTTTATTTTGCCAGTAAGAAATTAACGACACCACTCTCTGAGTTCTACGGTGATGGTGCATATCCATTGAACTATCCGAACGAACTTGATATTCACAATAAAAAAACAGGATCGGGCATTTGGCTACATGGCACCCCAAAAGATACCTACAGCCGGCCACCACGTGCTAGTGATGGTTGTGTCGTTTTAAGCAATCCCGACCTAAGAAAACTACAACCAGTGTTACGCGCAGGCGGTGTGCCAGTAATTATTTCCGACTCGATCAAGTGGGTCGATAGTAATCATGTTTTAAAGCCACATGCGAACATAGAGCCGCTTAATCAAGCCTTATTCAATTGGCGTAAGGACTGGACATCACAAGATACTAATCAATATTTAAGCAACTACTCGAAGGATTTTTTTTACAGTGGTGGAGCATTGTCAGAGTGGTCTGCTCATAAACGCCGCGTTCAAGCTAACAAGCCAAAAATTAGTGTCGAAATCAGTAATATCAGCATGTTCAGTTACCCTAAAAATAAAAATGGCAAGATAACAACGCAAGGTGATATTGTAGTGGTCAACTTTGACCAACAATATGAAAGTCCCACGTTAAAAAACAAAATGCGTAAACGTCAATATTGGAAGAACGAAAATAATCAATGGAAAATCATCTACGAAGGTGCAGCTTAAATAATATGAATATACGACAATTAATTTATTGCTTTATTGCCCTACTGTTTGCCTTCAACAGCATTGTCAGCTTTGCAGCAACTAAGGTGGAATTTAAGACAACTGAAGGCGACTTTATTGTAGAACTCTACCCTGAGAAAGCACCAATAACGGTAGCTAATTTTCTACAATACGTTAAAGAAGACTTTTACAAGAAAACCATTTTCCATCGTGTTATCAATGATTTCATGATTCAAGGTGGTGGTTTTGAGCGTGACTTATATGAAAAACCGACACGTGGGCCAATCAAAAATGAATCAAACAACGGCCTAAAAAACAAAATAGGTAGCATTGCTATGGCACGTACGGCAGATCCAAACTCAGCTACTGCACAATTTTATATTAATCTCAATAATAATGCTTTCCTAGACTACACAGGTCCAGAACCAGAGAGAGTAGGTTACTGTGTTTTTGGTCAAGTCATTAGTGGTATGGATGTGGTTAAAAAGATTGGCATTATTCCAACAGGCCAAATTTCTAGATTTAGCGACGTACCAACCAAAGCAATTAAAATTAATAGCGTCAAACTACTTGATAAAAAGTAACTTCGGAATTATTTCTTCATTAACAACCTTTAAGGATTCGTGTGATAAAACTTACAACAAATTTTGGCGATATTACGCTTGAACTCAATGCTGAAAAAGCGCCAATAACTGTGGCTAACTTTTTACAATATGTTGAAAGCGGCTATTACAATGGCTTAATTTTCCATCGCGTCATCAAAGATTTCATGATTCAAGGTGGCGGCATGGACAGCAATATGAAAGAAAAATCGTCTGTAGCCGAAATTACCAATGAAGCCGATAACGGATTAAGCAATGATCGATATACGATTGCAATGGCACGCACCTCAATGCCACACTCAGCTAGTAGCCAATTTTTTATCAATGTGAACGACAATGACTTTCTTAATCACACTTCACCAACGCCTAGCGGGTGGGGATATTGTGTCTTTGGCAAAGTCATTGCAGGCATGGATGTTGTTGATCAAATTGCAGCGGTTAAGACGGGTTCTGCTCGAGGCCATCAAGACGTGCCCGTTGATCCAGTTGTTATTGAAAAAGCGATTACTTGTTAAGCAAATATTGTCTATTTAAATCCCATAAAATGGCACATGCAACATAGCTTATTCATCTCGGATTTACATTTATGTGAATCACGCCCAACAATCATGAAAGCATTCAATGAATTTCTAGCGCATACCGCAATCCATGCGGATGCGCTTTATATTCTCGGCGACTTATTTGAATATTGGGCTGGCGACGACGCGATCGATTGCGGCACTCATTCAGAAACAATTGACGCGCTTCGTCAACTCTGCTCGCAAGGCGTGTCAGTATTTGTCATGCATGGCAATCGAGACTTCTTACTTGGTGATAGGTTTATAAAAGCGAGCAATGCCTCATTGCTCGCTGACCCCACTCTAGTTTCACTTTATGGCCAACGAATACTCCTTAGCCACGGTGACACCTTATGTACTGATGACCTTGCTTATCAACAGTTTAAACTACAGGTACGTAGTAAACAGTGGCAGTTGCAATTTCTCAGCCAACCACTGGCCTCAAGAATTGCTTACATTGAATCGATACGCCAAAAAAGTGAGCAACAGAAATCAGTTAAGTCAATGTTAATAATGGATGTAAATAATAGCGCAGTTTCGCAATTACTGTCCCAACATGATTATCCTACCTTGATTCACGGACACACCCACCGCCCCATGCAGCATCAACATCAAATTGGTAATCATAGGTGCGAGCGTTGGGTATTAGGTGACTGGTATGATCAAGGCAGTTATTTAAGAGTTGATAAACTAGGGATTCACCCAAGATTGCTTTAAATGTATGGGTTGCCCTAATCAAGCAACATCAAACGAATGGCAATGATTACATTGCTGTCTAGATTAACTGTGTCAAACAAATGATTATTTTCTAAATTCGTGCGGCCTTACAGACTCAGCCACTTTATCAAGTACACCATTAATATATTTATGTCCTTCGGCACCACCAAAGGTTTTAGCCAACTCCACACCTTCATTAATAGCAACACGATACGGAATACTCATGTCATAAACAAGCTCATAAGAAGAAACGCGCAAAATTGCATGCTCGATTGGGCTTAGCTCATTCAATGCACGATCAATAAATGTCGTGATTTTTGTATCAAGCACCGCTTGATTATCGTTAACCCCTTGCAATAACTGCTTAAAATACGGCTCATCCGCTTTCAGGTAGTCAGGGTCATCCTTCATATCTAACAAGACCTGTCTAAGATCACCCTCATTAATCATGCAACGATATATAGCCTTGAGCACCAACTCACGCGATTTGCGGCGGTTTTGGCTAGGCTTGCGCTTTTTCCTAGGCGCAACGTCAGGACTTATATCATTCATAGTACATTCACCAAATTAGCCATTTCGATAGCAACCTGCGCGGCCTCTGCACCCTTCACACTCATCCGCTCTAGCGCTTGCTCATCATTTTCAGTTGTAAGAATCGCATTGGATACTGGCACACCCGTATTTAATTGCACCTCAGAAACGCCACGCGCAGACTCGTTAGCAACCACCTCAAAGTGATAAGTTTCACCTCGCACAACAGCACCGATGGCAATTAATGCATCATATTGTTCACTTAAAGCCATGTGTTGTAAAATCAGTGGCGTCTCCAATGCACCTGCCACGGTTGCAATCCGAATATCATCCGCCGCAACGCCAAGCTTTAACAGCTCTGCATAACAAGCCGTTAATAAACCCTCACCAATATTGCGATTAAAACGTGACATCACAATGCCAATTTTCTTGCCTGAGCCATTTAAATTTATTGCTATTTTGTCCAAAACATTCTCTCAATTTCATCAAAACAATATTTTACGCTATTTAAGCATTCTCCATAGCAAGGGATTCAAAATCCTAACTAAATAATGACCATGCTTTTTGTGCGGTGCTCCAAATACCATAGGCAATTGGAATTAAAACCGCGCCCCATGCCAATATAACAACCAAGCTATTTTTATCCGCATCAGCCATCTCTACTGTTTTAGTTGCAACTTTTGCATGGCCAACACTGCGAACAGCATCAAGCTCGGCATCGGTCATAAAGTATTTATCAGCAACAGGCTTAATCAACATATTTGCTACAAAACCAATCACCATCATGCCAGCCAACACTAACATAATGGGCGCATAAATCTGCTCGTAAGGCACACCCGCTTCAAGACGCGTGTCATGCATGTAGTTCACCACCACAGGTCCAATGATACCAGCGGTAGACCAAGCCGTGAGCAAACGGCCATGAATCGCACCAACAAATTGTGTACCAAACATATCAGCTAAATAAGCTGGTATCGTCGCAAATCCACCCCCATACATAGACGAAATAATACAGAAACATGCAACAAACAATGATAGTGACTTAAAACCAGCTACATATGCGGCAGTGCAATATAAAACAGCGCCTAGAACAAAGAAAATAAAATACGTCCGCTTGCGACCTAAGCGGTCAGAAGAAGATGCCCACCCAATTCGCCCAAAAATGTTAAACACAGAAATGAGACCAACAAAACCAGCACCAACTAAAGCTGCGGCAGCACTTAATCCATCATCGGCTTTCACATCAATAAAGCCTAGCTGCGCCTGACCAATCAATGCGCCACCAAAGGTTTCTTGCAACATCGGCGACGCCGCACCTAATATACCGATACAGGCAGAAACATTCATACAAAGCACAATCCATAAAAGCCAAAATTGAGGTGTTTTGTGTGCTGTATTTAAATGTACGTGTTTGGTGGCAATCATGGCGTTGTCTTTAGTCACAGGCGGATTCCAGTTAGCTGGTTTCCAGCCTGTTGCGGGAATACGATAGCCAAAAGAGCCGCTCAACATAAAGATAAAATAAATCACACCCAGCACGACAAAAGTCTGCCAAACACCAGCAGCTCCAGCAACAGAAAAGTAAGCCATCAACTTCGTTGCAATAGGTGAGCCAATCATAGCGCCTCCACCAAACCCCATAATGGCCATACCCGTTGCCATGCCACGATGGTCAGGGAACCATTTGATTAGTGTAGAGACAGGTGAGATATAACCTAAGCCCAACCCAATACCACCGATGATTCCGCTACCTAACCACAATAGCCATAACTGATGTAAATAGATACCAGCAGCTGATATTAACAACCCCCCAGCCCAAAGAACGGCGGAAACAACGCCTGTTTTCCTAGGGCCCTCCCGCTCTAACCATCCGCCAAAAAGCGCGGCAGAGCAACCAAGCAACACAAAAAACAAAGTAAACATCCAACCCAAATCAAACTGAGTCCAGTTGCAGTCTGTTGCAAAGAGTGCTTTTGCCGTACCTGCCAACTTATCCCCAAAGGTCGTTGCACCTGCAGCACAAGCAGCAATCGGATTACCCAACTCATCTTTTAAAACATTACCTAAGGGCTTCCAAAAAACACTAAAGCCATATGCCATCCCGATCGACAAATGTACAGCCAAAGCTGCTGGCGGAACTAGCCACCGATTAAATCCAGGACTTGCAATTGTGTTCTCTTTATCTAAAACGCCTGCCATGTTGCTCCCCATTTATCAATTTTAATCATTATTAGCATTAAGTTACATATTGTTACAAAATGCAAGCAATGGCAATTAAGATCGTCATTAAAGTGATTATTTTTCGCATTGTCATAAATTTGAAATATTATAGTCACATAATCAGCTCGTATTATATTTTTAAGCGTGGAGCAAAATGCCTGCCAGTATACTAGTTATAGAAGATGAACCTGCTATCCAAGAACTGCTTGCACTGAATATTACACTAGCAGGACATACGCCCATGCGAGCAATCAGTGCGGAACATGCACAAGAGCTATTACGCAATGCAATTCCTGATTTAATCTTACTGGATTGGATGCTGCCTGGTATGAGTGGCATTGAGTTTGCTCGCAAATTAAAAGCTGACAGCAGCACTAAGCAAATACCAATCATTATGCTTACCGCACGCGGCGATGAATTTGATAAAGTACGCGGACTAGAAGTTGGCGCTGATGATTATGTGACTAAACCATTTAGTCCCAAAGAACTGAATGCACGGATTAAGGCCGTATTGCGTCGCCGTTCACCGCAAATGACCGATGACCCGATTGAGATTCAAGGTCTGCATTTAGATCCTATTACACACAGGGTTAAAGGCAACGATGTCATCATAGACTTAGGTCCAACAGAATTCAGACTATTACATTTCTTCATGAGCAGCCCAGAGCGCGTTCATTCACGTAGCCAACTGCTTGATAAAGTCTGGGGTGATCGTGTTTTTGTAGAAGATCGTACTGTCGATGTGCATATTCGTCGCTTGAGGAATGCACTATCGATTTCAGGGCACGAAGATTTAATCCAGACAGTCCGTGGTGCGGGCTATCGACTTTCTGCCGTAAAAAATTAAATTCAGAATCGCGTCATTCGATAAAATACTACTATAATATCGCCACATTCTATGAATAGGCAAACGTGTCAGACATTCGGTGGAAAACATTTTGGCTAGGCTTTAGCGTTCTCGTCGTTGCTCTCATTATTTGGGCCATGAGTAGCTTAATAACCGCATTAATTTTCTTATGCGTTTCGCTATTAGCTTTTATCGGCAAACATCTGTATTGGTTATATCAGTTACAAACCTGGCTGAAATCACCCAATTTGAATGCGCTCCCCGACGGAAGCGGAGCTTGGGCAATTGTTTTTTCAGCCTTGTTCCAACACCATCGCCAAAACATCAGAACCGAAGCTGAACTGGGCGCGGCACTTGATGGATTTCAACAAGCAACCAACGCATTGCCTGACGGTATTGTCGTACTCAACCACCGTGACGAAATTGAATGGTGCAATCCTCCCGCAGAGTTACTACTTGGTTTAGATTTAAACAAAGATGCGAATCAACCAATACAAAACTTTGTTCGATATGCACAATTCATTCAATACTTGCAAAGTAAAAACTACAAAGAGCCTGTCACGGTCAAATCTATTCGCAATAGAGAAACCACCCTACAAATTCAGCTGATTACTTTTGGCACTGCACAAAAATTGCTTATCTGCAGAGATATTTCCGCACAAGAGAAAATTGATACGATGCGCCGAGATTTTATTGCCAATGTTTCTCACGAATTACGTACACCACTGACTGTCGTTGGCGGATTTTTAGAAACACTGATTGATACTGAAGGGGCTGTTACCGATAGCACAAAAAATTATTTTGACCTGATGATTTCGCAAACAGGTCGCATGCGTTTAATTATCGAAGACTTACTCACACTTTCTAGAATTGAGAGCAATAATGAAGTCCCCTCTATTACCGCGATCAATATGTCCACACTCTTGAAGATGATACTGAATGATGCCAATGGATTAAGCAATGGCAAGCATAACATCACACTCAACGTTGAGGAATCTCTAGATATCAAAGGCAATCGCGAAGAATTATTAAGTGCATTCACCAACCTAGTCAGCAATGCCGTCCGTTATACACCAGCAAATGGCAAAATAAGCATTGATTGGCAGTTAAAGAACCATCAAGCTGTTTTTAGCGTCACCGACTCTGGTATTGGCATTGAAGAACAATATATTGCGAGACTAACTGAGCGCTTTTATCGCGTTGACAACGGTCGAAGTCGCGAGACGGGTGGCACAGGCTTAGGCTTAGCCATTGTCAAGCATATCTTGACTCGCCATAAAGCCAAACTAGAAATTAAAAGCACATTAGGCAAAGGAAGTACTTTTAGCATAATATTTCCGCAATCACGCACCATCGGCTACGCATCCAAGGAAGTCGCATGAAATGCTCAGCCATCTTGTTAACATTGTTTTTATTGAGCGCCTGCACAATCAATAGTCCTGTGAGCAAATATCCCGTTCCTCTTCGCTCAGACAATAGCAGTATCACCCAACTAGCTAAATCAGACTTCGACCGAATGGCAGATATGGAAATGGAGGCTAATACACAAAGCTTACGCAGCTTAATGATTAAGCTTTATAAACGCAATCCAAATGAACTCAAAAAAAGCAACAGTGATAATGCTGAAACAATGACCAACAGCGTATTTGACCAAGCAAAGCAACACCACTGGCGATTTAAACAACTACAAAACAAACAAGATATTGAAGCCATTTTTTTAGCTTTTAAGAGCGATTATAACGATGACCGCGTGTTGGCTTTTATTGTTGGCATGCAAACCATGATGGCCACAGCGCACAATAACAAAACTGACTTTTATATGACTGACGAGCTCGATCCACAAAAAATCTACAATGTCGCACGAAATATTGAAATTGCCGCATGGAAGCTTTCAAACAGCCGTGATGAAAATGGCCAATTATTTCTACTCACCAATGAAATTAACGAAACCAATCGCAACCTGAGCTTTGAAAGAGAGTTTGGCAAAATGATTGGTCGAACTGATTTTTATGCGATTGCATTAGCTGAAAAATCTCAGCGACTTATCTCACGTATCGCACAAGGCATCGCCTCAGCGGTGTTCCTACCTTTTTAAGAACACCATTAGAGCAACTTCAGCATAGATCAAAAGCGATCTCACTGCTGCTGCCTGAAAGGTGAAGGGAAGCTTGATTGACGTTCTTAGATGCCGTGTAAATGTTTCTCCGTCATTCAAAAATTTCAGCCACTTTCAGGCTAAGTTTACAACAATCACACCAGCTCCACTTCAACCAAATTATCTGAAAAGCTAGCCGAATGTCCCATATCCCCGAATTCCGCCAAGCTAATCGAATTAACTGTTCCTTTATTCAATTGACGCCAGTACCCCAGTGATGCGACTATAATCCCCGCACTGACATCATTTGTAATGATAGCCTTTCCTTCGAATGCACCGCGATCATTAAACACCTTTACAGTATCACCTTCTTTCACCCTGCGTGCGCTCGCATCGGCCACATTCAACATCACAAACTGCTCGCCCTGCGCTTTTTGCTGACTATCCATATTGGCATAGCAGGAATTTAAGAAAGCATGACTCTTAGGTGAAATAATACTTAACGGATATCGTGCAGCCAACTCAGGGTTTGTCGCAGCGGACTCACGCGACTCAACATAATCTGGTAATGGATCTAAATCTTCACCTGGCTGGAAGCCTTCATACATTTGACGAAAAGGTCCTGCAACAAAGTTTTTAGCACCTTCTACCATAAAGTGACACTTACCTGTTGGCGTTGGAAAATTACCCTCCGCATGTCTTGCCCGCACATCTTTATTTCCGAAGTCCTTTAGGCGTGCATAGCCATGTTGACGTAAATAATTCAAGTCAACACCTGCACAAGTTGATGCGCTCCAATCCACGTAGTTTTCTAGACACTCGGTATCGCTCCATTTAAAATGATCCTCTTCGTAACCCATCAACTTTGCTAAGCGTCTAAAGATTTCTTGGTTCGGCAAGGCTTCACCAGGTGGTTCGATACACTTCTCGTTATAAGTTAAATACAAATGCCCCCATGACAACACCATATCTTCCATCTCCGCACCCATGGCAGCGGGCAAGACGATATCGGCATAAGCAGCTGTATCTGATATAAAGTGGTCTGCAACCACGGTGAACAAATCTTCTCGCTCCAAGCCTTTGGCAATCTTATCGGTTTCAGGGGCTTGCGTCAGCGGATTAGTATTCCACACCATCACCGATTTAATCGGCGTTTTCAAATCTAACTCACCTAATAATGCGCGACCAAATTGCAAATTATTCACGACTTGTGTGCCCTCTGGGATCCAATCAGGACGGCAAATCACATCAAATTTATACGGATGCTCCCATACAGGGAACTGCAACGCGCCACCTCCGACATGTCGCCATGCACCGATTAAAGCAGGCAAACAGCTCACAGCGCGAATAGCCTGACTGCCGCCATAGCTTCTTTCTAAGGCAACACCTAAACGAATAGCTGCTGGCGCAGTTGTGGCATATTCACGGGCAAATTGACGAATATCATCAGCCGAAACACCTGTAATTTTTTCTGCCCATTCTGGCGTGCGCGTCTTGGCGCGCTCGGCCAGTTCGGCATAGCCTTCTGTATATTGATTAATATAATCTTGATCTTGCAACCCTTCATCAATAATGACATGCATCATCGCCATCGCCAATGCACCATCAGTGCCAGGTTTTGGTGCAATATGCCAATCAGCAGCTTTGGCTGTACGTGATGCATATGAATCAATGACCACTACTTTCGCGCCAGATTTTTGCGCTTCATGAATAATATGCCAATGATGTAAGTTCGTACTGACTGAGTTACAAGCCCAAATGACAATGTATTTACTGTGTTGAAAACTTTCAGGATCAACGCCTGCTGTTGGCCCCACGGTTAATAGCCATGCGGTACAAGAACCTTCTCCACAGAAAGTTCGCTCTGTCACAGTCGCCCCCATACGATTAAAAAAAGCATCTCCACCGTTTAAACCATGTACCAAACCTTGGTTGCCCAAGTAGCTATTCGGCATAATGGCCTGAGGCCCGTCTTCCGCAATAATGGTTTTCCATTGATCTGTAATTGTGGTGAGTGCTTCATCCCAAGTAATACGTTCAAATGCTTTACTACCTTTCGCGCCAACACGCTTCATTGGATATAGCAAGCGGTCAGGGTGGTAATGTCGTTTTTCGTAATCTTTAAGTTTGACGCAAAGGCCACCACGGGTCATGGGGTGGTCCTGATTACCTGTAACTTTCAGCAACTTACCATTTTGCACATGATAATCCATGCTACAAGTGTCAGGACAGTCATGCGGACATCCGCCGTGATGAACACTGATTTCTACGTCTAGTGGCTTATTCATTGACTAACTCTCCAAAAAAATTAGATACAATTGTTAACTACTTGTAACACAAACTATATACCCATCTGTATACACATGCAATTATTTTCATTGCAGTAAAAACAAGATTAAAATGCCAACATGAATAGACCATTATCACTATTAAACCAACTAACGCCTGAAATATTTTTAGCTGAATACTGGCAAAAGAAACCGCTACTCATTCGGCAAGCAATACCTAACTTTACTGGCTTATTAAGTCCTAATGAATTAGCAGGATTAGCTTGCGAAGACGATGTGCAATCGAGAATTATTCAAAACAAAAACAATACTTGGACGCTAACGCATGGTCCTTTCTCGGAAGATACTTTTAGCACATTACCTGAAAGCAACTGGACGTTATTAGTCCAAAGTGTTAATCATCATTTACCCGAGGCAGCTACCTTATTAAAACAATTTAATTTTATTCCACATGCCCGTTTAGATGACTTAATGGTTAGTTATGCCCCAAAAGGAGGATCGGTTGGCGCACATCTAGATTCTTACGATGTTTTTTTACTGCAGGCCAATGGGTCAAGACGTTGGAAAATCAATACGCATCCTGATTTAAGCTTAATAGAGGACGCACCAATCCGGCTACTCAAGCAGTTTGAAACTGAACAAGAGTGGGTGCTAGCACCAGGTGACATGTTATATTTGCCGCCAAATGTTGCTCACCATGGCATCTCCGAAGACGATAATTGCATGACTTACTCCATCGGATTTAGAGCCCCAAAAAAACAAGCGTTAATCGAAGGGTTTTTAGCGCACTTACAAGAAACGATTCAAGTAGATGGCTTATACGAAGATGCCGATTTACGTTTACAGCGACATCCTTCCGAAATAAGTGACGCCATGATTGCAAAAGTCGAACACGTATTCAATAGCATCACCTGGCATACCAAAACGGTGAGTGATTTTTTAGGTCGCTCAATCTCTGAACCACCAGCAGATGTGGTCTTTGAAAGTCCTTTTGAAGATATAGATTTCTCAATTGACGATTTTGCCCAAGCGCTTACCAAACAAAACATGAGGTTAGATCTAAAATCTCAACTCCTATTTTCACATGATTGTTTTTATCTAAATGGAGAGCAATTAATTGTAACGCCCTCGATAGCAGAACGCGTACGCGAGCTTGCTGACCATCGCATTTTGCAAACAATCAATTTAACTGAAAAACAACGCTCCTTGTTAGCCAGCAATTTTCATGTCGCTTTAATGGCTGGTTATGTACATTTAGAGTAGCCTAATACAAAAGGCACCTGCTTGAGCAAACTTGAATGACTACAAATGATAACGCTATCAAATGAGCGTCAATATGCAAACTAATCACACCTTTTGCCATCCGTTTTTGATTCAAAAAAAGCTTCAAACCCATCAGCAAGCAAGCTGATTATTAACGTCGATTCACGTATTATTTTCTGTAACACTTTATTACAAAATATATTACAAAACCGTCGCTTTTTTTTCTGCAATTACTGATAGAATCGCGCTTATCGGTAATGTGAAATATCACCCACCGATGACCTAACCAAAATGATATTTTTTTAAGGAAACATAAATGACACGTTCTGCTCTATTAGCGGCTTTAATCGCATTAACATTAACAGCTTGTGGTGAAAAGGCAGCTGAAGAAGCTGTTGCAACACCTGAAGAAATGACTGAAGCTGTTGTTGAAGAAGCACCAGTTGTTGAAGAAGCACCAGCTGCTGAAGCTGTTGTTGAAGAAGCGCCTGCTGCTGAAGAAGCGCCAGCTGCTGAATAATAGTTAATCCTATTAGAATGTATTGATAAAAAAGCCGACTTACCATCGGCTTTTTTACTGTAATCTCCATAGCAATAGCTGACAAAAACCTGTCATCAATCGTATTATTAAACTATAGCTCTCGCCATTCAAACCCCGTATCTTGCGTAGCAACACCTACCCAATCAGAATTGCAATTTAACACTTGGCCTAAAGCATCCTTGGCAAGTGCTGGCGTATTATTTTTTGCACTCAAATGTGCTGCAATAATGTGCTTAAGCTTATGATTATCTAATCGTGCTAAAAGTCTTGCAGCACTTGCATTGTCTAAATGACCAAGATTGCCACCGACCCTCTTTTTAAGCGCATAGCTATAGGGCCCTTGTTCTAACATTGTTAAATCATGATTACACTCTAAAACCAAGCCATCACACCCATTAAGCATATGCTCAATATGCGGTGTGGTATTACCAACATCCGTTAAAACCCCTAACTTGTACTGCCCATCGCCAAAAGTAAACTGTGTTGGCTCTCTGGCATCATGCGGCACGGGGAAAGGTGTTACTTCAATGTCTCTGATAGCAAATGAAGTATGACTATCCATCACTTTAAACTGAACGTCAGACGATTTTGCTAGATAGCGTTCTGTCATGACGCGAGTACCATGCGAAAGCCAAACAGGAATATTAAATTTTTGAGCTAACTTAAAAACCCCTTTTGCATGGTCATCATGTTCGTGAGTGACTAAAATGCCAGTGATTTTTTCTGGGTCCAGCATTAAGTCAGCTAGACGCGAAATTGTTTCTTTTAGACTAAAACCACAATCTAAGAGCAAGCGCGTTGACGCTTGCTCTATGACCATGCAGTTGCCAGCACTGCCGCTTCCGAGTGAGGCAAAACGCATAGGGCGTTATTTCAATTGTTCGTATAGTAGTGAAATGATGCGATTTGCAGTGCTACTTGCATCAGATTTTCCATCTTTATCCACCATATTAACCTTGGTGCCTGTCTCTATTTCAGACACTTTGATTGTGTATTTCTTAGATGGGTCTTTTGTTTCATCTTTACCCTTCCAGAATTTCAACTTATCGACAATAGTATCTTCTTCTTTTGGTTTGGATTTATTTTCAATTTCCTCTTCATCATCCCGCCAAAACGCCAAAGTATCGAGCAAGCCTTTTGGTTTTTTTGGCACACCATCAATATCAATATCGGCATAACGGACATAAAATAAGCCAGCAGAGCGATCTTTATCTTCAACCACAAAGCCCACTCGATCAAGCGCCAAGCCAACACGACGCCAACCACGATCATAACTATCATTTAGCTTAAGTGTGACGCTTTCATTCGCCTCTTTCACCACTTGTGCTCGCTTTTCTCTCACAGGATTATTGGCGATTTGTCTGGCCTTATCTTCAGCCACACCCAACTTAACCATTAAACGACGAAGTAATTCAGCGTCTAAATCTTCTTCGAAAGCGTCTCTTTTAATCGATTGATCTGAATTTCCAGACCGATAACCTGTTTCAATTTCACCTAATTGGGTTTGAACTCTTTGCTTACCGTCATCTTGTGTACCAGCTACGGTACGATGCGTCATATAGACTTCAGTCGTTCCTTTTTGCTCACCACGCTCTAGTCGTGTGCGGAATTTACGTCTATCCGCTAAACCAGATAATTTATCCATCCAAGCATCAAAGCGCTCAGCATAGCCTCTTGAATCACTCTCAACCTTGATATTATCAGCTCGAACCCATTCAGTTTCCATCACCCCCGTTTGCGCATTTTCTAGACGCACAGCAAACCCTTGGTCTAACCAGAACTCTCGAATCACAGGCCAAACTTTATCGGCAGCGGCATCAACAACCAACCAACGCTGCCCGCCCGCTTTTTCCATGCGCACGCCATCAGGGTTACGTAACACCTGCTCAACACCTGGCTCTTGATCGGCTTTCGATTCGCTATACTTAGAATAGCTGGTGCTGCCTGCGACATTATAAGCATCGCTTGAATTCAATGAAGTAAGATCAGGCGGCACTTCTAATGGGCGACTACGAACCGATCCTTTTTTGTAATCGGAAGAATTATCAATAAAAGGAATTGAAAACCCACATGCGTTTAATAATACTGATAGTAAAACTAATCCTATGATCTTGCGACAGCCAAATACGTCCATTCGTCTCACCTTTAATTAATTTCTGCCAATTTCATTGCTGCACGCAATCCATCATGATATTTTGCAGAACAGCTCACCAACGGCAAACGGATACCAGCAGGTATCAAACCCATTTCATGCAGCACCCATTTCACAGGGACCGGATTGGGCTCTACAAACAATTGCTGATGTAATGCAAACAGTTTTGCATTAATCACACAAGCCTCAGCCACTTTTCCGCTGCGAGCGAAAACAAACATCTCATGCATCAGCTTTGGCGCAACATTGGCTGTTACCGAGATCACACCATGACCGCCAAGCAACATCAAAGCTAGGCCAGTAGCATCATCACCGCTGTAAATACCAAACCCATCAGGAGCGCGCAAAATCAAATCCGTGCCTCGCTCTATACTGCCAGTAGCGTCTTTAATACCAACGATGTTATGAATAGCTGCAAGCTTAAGAGCAGTATCATTAGTCAAGTCACAACCCGTGCGTCCAGGCACGTTATAAAGAATTTGTGGAATATCAACCGCTGCTGCAATAGCGGCATAATGTTGATATAAGCCTTCCTGCGTTGGTTTATTATAATAAGGCGTGACCAATAAACAAGCATCAGCCCCTAACTCTTTCGCTTTTGCCGTTAAAGCAATCGCCTCATTTGTCGAATTAGCTCCAGTACCCGCAATCACAGGCACACGACCGTTAACCTGTTCAACCGCTGTCTGAATGAGCAAATAATGTTCTTCAAAATCGACCGTAGGCGACTCGCCAGAAGTGCCGACAATGACAATACCGTCAGAGCCTGCTTCAACATGAAACTCAATAAGCTGTCGTAACGAACCTAAATCTAAACGACCATCTTCAAACATTGGCGTGACAATTGCCACCATACTGCCTTGCAACATATAAAAACCTACCCGTTTTGAACAACGCATATTTTAACCGAACTCAGACTAAAATTGTGAAAAGCCACGCAATTCACGTGGGTTTAACAATGCATGAGCAAAAAATGTACTTTTTTATATAAAAAAGTTATTAAAATATAATTACTTATTCTTTGATGGAATACAAAGGTTTGGCTATATTCATACTATTTCACAATCAACTGCTATGAATGATTGATGCTTTAAGCGGCATCTAGCGATAGATTCAAGTACGAAGTCAATGTGAAACACGCTATAATCATATGATTAAAGATTAAATGACATTATGGATTTAAAAAGCTATTTCATTATTTTAATTGGCACTGTGTTAGTCAATAATATTGTGTTGGTAAAAATTCTTGGGTTATGCCCTTTTATGGGCGTTTCTAAGAAATTAGAAGCGTCAATAGGCATGGCCGCCGCAACTGCATTTGTATTGACCATCGGCTCAATGACTAGCTGGATTATTGACCACTATTTATTACAAACCTACCAACTCGAGTATTTACGCACACTCTCATTTATCGTCGTCATTGCGAGCGTTGTCCAGTTAACACAAATGGTGATGGAAAAAAGTTTTCCAATTTTGTATCAAATGCTGGGTATCTTCTTACCACTCATCACCAGCAATTGCGCAGTGCTAGGCATCCCATTATTGAACGCGCAAACTGACAATGGCTTTATTGAATCTGCCTTGTTTGGCTTAGGTGGGGCCGCTGGTTTTTCGATCGTCTTAATTTTGTTTGCTTCTATTCGCGAACGACTTGAAGCGGCCGATGTCCCAATGCCATTCAAAGGTTCAGCAATTGCAATGATTACAGCAGCGTTAATGAGTCTGGCATTTATGGGCTTTGCTGGTCTAGATAAGTTCTAGTCTTAATAATTCAACTTCAACGATAAGCTTCAACAAACGATAGATATAACCATGTTAATTGCTTTATACATTATGCTTGGCTTGGCACTTGTACTTGGCGCAGTGCTAGGTTATGCAGCACTTAAGTTCAAGGTCGAAGGTGACCCCTTGATTGCACGGATTGATGCAATTTTGCCGCAGACACAATGCGGGCAATGTGGTTATCCAGGCTGCAAACCTTATGCTACTGCCATTGCCAACGGTGAAGCTGATATCAATCAATGCCCACCAGGCGGCGATGAAGGCGTCCATGCGCTTGCAGATTTATTAGGCGTAGAATATAAACCGCTTAATGAGGAGCATGGTGAAACCAAGCCCAAAATGGTAGCCTTTATTGAAGAAGATATCTGTATTGGTTGCACTTTGTGTATTCAAGCATGTCCAGTGGATGCCATTGTTGGGGCAGCCAAACATATGCATACGATTGTCGCTAGTGAGTGTACTGGATGTGAGCTTTGCATCGCACCATGTCCAGTTGATTGCATCACAATGAACCCCATTGTAGAGACACCTGAAAACTGGAAATGGAAATACCCAACGATTCCAATTAAACCAGCCATCCATTTGTAAATGATTAAACTCTGATGAACGCACCCATTAATATTGCAGGTCTTTTAAAAAAAACAAAAGCGGTTTTTCGTTTTAACGGCGGCGTGCATCCGCCTGAAAATAAAGCGCAATCGACCCAACGCCCGATTGGCCAACTAGCCCTGCCAGAAAAGCTCGTCTTACCTTTGCGTCAACATATTGGCAATATTCCAAAAATCAAAGTAGCCATTGGCGACCATGTTTTAAAAGGGCAATTAATTGCAGAAGCAGAAGGTACGGTTTCTGCTGCGATTCATGCACCCACTTCTGGCACCATCACGGCCATTGCAGACGCAGTGATTCCGCATCCATCTGGCTTATCTGACCGCTGCATCACCATCACACCGGATGGCAAGGACAGCTGGATAGAACGCCAACCACAAGATTGGCGCAAAGACGAACTAGCACCGCTAGTCAAGAGTTTAAGGCTATCAGGTATTGTTGGTTTAGGTGGCGCAACATTTCCTACCCAAATTAAGCTACGCTCCGCCAACACCGCCATTCATACCTTGGTGATTAACGCTGCCGAATGCGAACCTTATATCACCTGTGATGACATGCTTATGCGTGAACGTTCCGAAGAGATTGTCCTTGGAATCAAGGTAGCTAAACGTTTGCTAGATGCTGAAAATGTCATCATTGGGATTGAAGACAATAAACCAGAAGCCATTAAAGCGATGCGCATGGCAACTGAGAATACTGATATTCAAGTCAAAGTCGTCCCAACGCTTTACCCTAGCGGGGATGCGCGCCGTCTTGTCTACCTCGTTTTGGGTCAAGAAGTCCCGCACAATAAGCGCTCAACAGAAGTTGGCATTCAAGTCTTTAATGTGGCGACTGTCTCAGCTTTATATCGTTATTTTGAATTTGGCGAACCTGCTTTGAGCCGAGTAGTTTCCATGACGGGCAACGTTAATCAACCACAAAATTTTGAAGTGTTATTTGGCACGCCATTACGTCATTTAATTAAAGCAGCAGGTGGCGCAAAACGTGACACGAGCCACTTCATCATGGGCGGGCCAATGATGGGCTTTAATCTGCCTAGTGACGATGTGCCAATCACCAAAGCCGCCAACTGTATTATTGCAGCCTCACCGACGCTATTTGAGCCACCGCCACCTGCCATGCCATGCATCCGCTGCGCGCGCTGCGCCGACGCTTGCCCCGTAAGCTTACAGCCACAAGAATTATATTGGTTTGCTAAATCAGATAATTTTGAAAAGGCGCAAGCATATAATTTATTTGATTGCATCGAATGTGGCGCTTGTTCTTACGTATGCCCCAGCGACATTCCATTAGTGCAGTACTATCGTTATGCCAAAAGTGAAATGATTGCGCTTGATAAAGCAAAAGAAGCTGCCGACATTGCAAGAGAGCGAAATGAGTTCAGGCTGGCTCGCATTGAGCGCGAAAAACAAGAACGTGCAGCTAAACATGCCGCGCGCGCGCAGGGCGCCAAAACAGCTGATTCGTCCGAAAAAACTACAGCTCCTAATGACAAGCAGGCCGCTATTGCCGCCGCTATTGAACGTGCAAAAGCGCAAAAAGCAGCTGAAAATACTGAACCTAAGAATACAACGCATCTCAGCAATACAACCAAGGCCGAGATTGCCGCCATCGATGCGCGTAGAGCTTCTGTAGGCTTAACAGAAACAAAAATGACAACAAATGAAGAAAAGCAGGCAAAAATAACTGCCGCCATTGCGAGCGCTAAAGCTCAAAAGACAGATGCCAATCAAGCTGCCAACGAAACCCCAATAAAAAACGACACTCTGGCAGTAGATACAGAAAAGCAAGCCAAAATAGAAGCAGCTATTGCACGTGCAAAAGCTGCTAAAGCCGAAGCAACAAAACCACAAGACAAAGGCGTGCAGACAAAGCCTAGCGCCGATGCAGAAAAACAAGCTAAAATCGAAGCTGCTATCGCGCGAGCAAAAGCCGCCAAAGCCTCAGCTTTAGAAACAAAAGAACAGCAAGCTAAAGAAGATTAAACAAGGGAACCCATTGAACCGCTCACCTTACATTACCAACGCACCAACAGTTAGTAGCATCATGTTTAAAGTACTCTTAGCACTGATGCCAGGGATTGCTGTATACGCCTGGTTGTTTGGTGGTGGCGTCTTAATTACATTGGTCTTAGCTACGGCAACCGCACTCGTTACAGAAGCATTGATGCTGAAACTACGCCATCGCCCAATCCAACCGTTTCTATCAGACTACAGCGCAGTCATTACCGCTTGGCTACTCGCTTTAGCGATTCCACCGCTTGCGCCATGGTGGTTAATTGTTGTGGGCACGGCTTTTTCTATCATCATTGCCAAACAACTGTATGGCGGGCTTGGTTACAATCCATTTAACCCTGCAATGGTCGGTTATGCAGTGCTATTAATTTCTTTTCCAGTGGTCATGACAAAATGGCCTATCGCACTCAGCATGGTAGAAACCAAGCTCAACTTTATGGACCAGTTTCACTACATCTTCAATCAAACATTACCAGCAAACATCACGATAGATGCAGTCACATCAGCAACACCATTGGACTATCTAAAAACGCAACTTAAGCTTAATCAAAGTATGGAGATGATTCAATCATCCCCTATTTTTGGCGTATTAGGGACTCAAGGAAGTGAGTATATTGCACTGGCTTATTTGGCAGGCGGTCTGTTCTTATGGCAACAACGTGTGATTACTTGGCATTTGCCAACAGCCTTTTTAGGTGGGATTGCAGTGATGGCAAGCTTTTTTTGGGCAATCGATGCATCTCAGTATGCCAACCCAATGTTTCATTTATTTAGCGGCGCTAGTATGCTAGGCGCGTTCTTTATCTTAACCGACCCTGTAAGTGGCCCAACAACACCAAAAGCCAAGCTCTATTTCGCTGCTGGCGCTGGAATCATTACTTATTTAATTCGCGTTTATGGCGGCTACCCTGACGGCGTGGCTTTTGCAGTAATCTTTATGAATATTTGTGTCCCTTTGATTGACACCTACACACAACCGCGCGTTTTTGGGCACGAAAAATAACATGTCAGAAACCATTTTAAAACACGCCTCAAAAACAGCCATCACATTGGTAGCCTTTGCTTTCACCTTCACTTTGTTAATGACAGTGGTTGATCAAGTGACAAAACAGCCAATCGCCGAAAGCGAAGCTGCTGTTCGCACAGCTTTATTTAAGGAAGTTATTTCACCTGAACGCTATAACAACGAAGTTTTAAGCGATACGATTTCGATTGGTCCAAGCGTTTTATTAGGCAATAAAAAACCAACGGTTGCCAGTATCGCGCGCATGAATGACGTGCCAGTGGCAGTTATTTTAGAGTCGGTTGCGCATGACGGCTACAGTGGTGATATTAAATTATTGATTGCCATCAGTGAAGATGGCGTGATTTCTGGTGTGCGGGTGATTAAACATACTGAAACGCCAGGATTAGGCGACTACATTGATGTTGCAAAATCAAAATGGATTAAACTATTTAACGACGAATCACTCCAAAAAACAAATGACGCCAATTGGTCCGTCAAAAAAGATGGTGGTGCATTCGACTATATGGCTGGCGCAACAATCACGCCACGCGCTGTTATTAAAGCGGTGCATCAAGCATTACAGTATTTCGAAGAAAACAAAACTGTCTTACTAAAAAAGACAGCCACAAAGGTGAGTCAAGATGAGTCAATTTAAAGACATTACCGAAAACGGTCTATGGAAACAAAATCCTGGTGTAGTACAACTACTCGGCCTGTGCCCAACACTGGCAGTAACCACCACCGTGGTAAACGGAGTCAGTTTAGGCTTGGCCACCGCATTAGTCATGGCAGCGGCAAATGGTGCCGTATCGCCTGTACGTAAATTCGTCCCTAACGAAATTCGCCTACCAGTATTTATTTTAGTTATTGCCGCCTTGGTAACCGTAATCGATTTATCAATCCACGCATTTGCAGCACCTTTGCATAAAGTGCTTGGTATTTTTATTCCGTTAATCGTAGTGAACTGTATTGTATTGGGTCGAGTAGATGCCTTTGCAGCCAAAAATCCGCCACTGCCCGCTATTTGGGATGGTTTGATCATGGGCATTGGTTTGACACTTGTACTTGGTATATTAGGAGGGATGCGCGAAGTGCTAGGTAAAGGCACTTTGTTTTCTGGCTTAGATTTAGCCTTAGGTGAGCAGTTTAAATACGTCGTATTAACTGTGATTCCTGATTATCAAGGTTTTTTACTGGCCGCCTTACCACCCGGCGCATTTCTTGGATTGGCTTTTTTAATTGCCGCCCATAACTGGGCAGAGCTACGAAAAACCAGCAACAAAGCAACCGCGAAAGCAACGGACAGTCAATCTCTAAAACCTGTGCATTAATCTGCTCTGATTGGAAGCTGGATAGCAATGAACGCAGACAAACGATTTCAAATTTTTCAACGCTTGAGCAAAGCCATTCCACAACCAACAACAGAGCTTGAGCATAACTCCATTTTTGAATTACTGATTGCCGTTATTTTGTCAGCGCAAGCGACAGATAAGGGTGTCAACATTGCAACACGCAAACTCTATTCAGTAGCAAACACCCCACAAAAGATTTACAACTTAGGCATTGAAGGTTTAGAGCATTATATTAAAACCATAGGTCTATATCACGCTAAAGCCAAAAACGTGATTGCTTGCTGCGAACAACTCATTCACCATCACAACGGCGAAGTACCCAATACGCGCGAAGCCTTAGAAGCATTGCCTGGGGTTGGCCGTAAAACAGCCAATGTGATTTTGAATACAGCTTTTGGTCAACCAACGATTGCAGTGGATACCCACCTATTTAGACTAGGCAATCGCACCAAACTGGCGACGGGTAAAAATGTACTAGCCGTGGAAAAAAAATACTTAAAAACCATCCCAAAAATGTTTCTACAAGATGCGCACCACTTGCTGATTCTACACGGTCGCTATACCTGTACCGCGCGCAATCCTAAGTGTGGCGAATGCTGTATCGTTGATTTATGTGAGTATAAAAATAAAATCATCCCTAACCCCCATCTAATGGCGGGAGAAAAAATCAATGGAGAACCCCATTGAGCGATATCGCAATGGCGAAAGAGCACCTGCACCCACAATACAATCTTTGCGTGTTCAACTATACCTTTTGCTGATCAAACCAGGGCTAACTAAGAGAAAATTTAACGACTATGAGCTTATTTAATCCATCACGTGATGAAGTGCGCGACTTCTTTTTTAACAGTTGGGCGAAATTTAAACAGCAACAACCACTGACAGATTTAGAAAAAATGGTATTGAGTGTCATACAAATGCATCCTGAATATCACTCGATCTTAGATAAACCAGAACAATATAAACAACAAGCTTACTTTCCTGAACAAGGTCAGACTAACCCTTTTTTACACATGAGCCTACATTTGTCCGTTCTCGAACAAATTAGTATTAATCAGCCCATCGGCATTACCACTATTTATGAAACGCTGAAGAACAAATATCAAGAAGCGCATGCTGCACAACACGACATCCTAGACTGCTTGGGCGAGTCGATTTGGCTAGCGCAGCAGAATAAAACTGGACAAGATGTTGCACACTATCTAGAATTATTGCATTCAAAAATAAATAACAAAGTGCAACATGGCCAAAATAATAAAGAATATCAAAAGTAACACGGAACATCATGCGCACGATTGGCTAACTGAGCATGGCGACTACCTATACCGCTTTGCACTGGCACGATTACGTGACCAACATCAAGCACAAGATGTCGTGCAAGAGACCTTTATGGCTGCTATTAAAAGCGACACCTTTGCTGGGCAATCATCACCACGCACTTGGTTAACTGGGATTCTAAAACATAAAATCATTGATTTAATGCGCAAAAGTCATCAAGAAACCAACGTTTCCGCCCTATTATCGGATGAAGATGCCAACATGGATGAATTTTTCGACCAAGCAGGGCACTGGGCGGAAGCAGTTAAAGACTTGAATATGCCAGAAAGCGCTTTGGAACAAAAGCAATTCCTCACAATCCTACAAACATGCGTCGATAAAATCCCCAATAAACTCGCAACCTTATTTATGATGCGAGACATACATGAAACAGATAATGCAGAAATTTGTAAGGAACTCAACATTAGCCCGACCAACGCTTGGGTGATGTTATACCGCGCTCGAATGCACATTAGAAAATGTTTAGAAATAAATTGGATAGACCGTTAACGAAATGATGGATTGCAGAAAAGCGAGTCAATTGATATCACAATCCTTAGACCAAAAACTATCGATGCGTGTACGTTTTACGCTACAGTTTCACTTACTGCTATGCAAATATTGTTCACGGTTTAGCCAGCAACTAAACGTTTTAAATGTTGCCATCCGTAATATTGGCAGGTTAGTCGAAAACGACAAGAACATTACACTGCCAAAAGATACAAAAGAAAGTATCATAAAAGCATTTGAGTCAGAAAAACGGTAACTGAAATTTAACTAATCCCCATTTTTTTACATTACATTAAAGGAAATCATTATGAGCATGTCTAAAAAATCAATCGCACTCGCAGTCGGTGGCGCATTCGCATTATCTTTGGGTACCGCTAGCATTGCTGCAGCAGAAAATCCATTTGCTATTAAGTCCCTGTCAAGCGGCTATCAGGTAGCAGATCATCATGCTGAAAAAGGCGCTGATGGCAAATGTGGCGAAGGCAAATGTGGTGCTGAAAAAGCAAAAAAAATGAAAGATGGTAAATGCGGCGAAGGCAAATGCGGCACCGAAAAAGGCAAAGAAATGAAAGACGGTAAATGCGGTGCCGAAAAAGGCAAGGAAATGAAAGATGGCAAATGTGGCCATTAATTAGCCATTTAAAATAGTGTCCCTACTATCTGAAATAAAAGGCGTTGGATTAGGGTTAAAGCGCGAGCTAATCCCCCAGATTCAACGCCATTTTCAACATCAAACACCTGACACACTGATTAGTAATATCCATTTTTTAGAAATCGCACCAGAAAATTGGATAGGCGCAGGTGGCAAATATGAAAACCAACTAGCTTGGTTTGCCGAACGTTACCCTATGGTTTGCCATGGATTATGTTTATCATTGGGCGGGCAAGACCCACTCAACACCCAATTTTTAGGTCAAGTAAAACAGTTTTTATCCCACTACAAAATCCCCCTTTATACCGAACATTTAAGCTATTGCAGCGACTTTTACCAAAATAAACCTGGCTACCTATACGATTTACTGCCAATCCCATTTACGGATGAAGCCGTGCACTATGTAGCAGACCGCATTAAACAAACGCAAGATATCTTAGGGCAACGCATTGCAATTGAGAATGCCTCTTTTTACCTCAAAGCGCCGATTGCCACCATGGATGAGCTCACGTTTTTAAACGCTGTGCTCACTGAAGCGGATTGCTGGCTACATTTAGATATTAATAATATTTACGTCAATAGTATTAACTTTGGATTTGATGCCTACGCCTTTTTAAAAGGCGTGCCTGCTGAACGCATTGTATATAGTCATGTGGCTGGACATTACCAACAAAAGCCTGACTTATTAATCGACACCCATGGGGCCGATGTTGTTGACCCTGTGTGGGAATTATTAGCACAAGCCTATGCTTTATTTGGCACTTTTCCAACATTACTAGAACGCGATAGCCATATTCCACCATTGGAGATCCTGATTAAAGAAGTCGATATAATTGCCGAATTGCAAACGGCTAATGCCCATGTGGCGCGATGCACACCGTCGGCGGCATAGCACATCATGTTAGACTTTCAACAATATCAACAGGCCTTCACCGCACACATTCGCGACCCTAAAAACAATCCGAAACCTGAAAATGTAGATGATGAACGGATGGCGGTTTATCGCGAAGGGGTTTATAACAACATCTTTGAATCCGCTTCTGTCTGTTTTCCAGTATGCCAAGCGACTGTTGGTGTCGTTGATTGGCAAGCCACGGTGAGAAGATTCATCGCATGCCATCATGCCAGCTCGCCAATCTTCAGAGACATCCCTCATGAATTCGTCGTATTTTTAGAGTCCGACGCAGAAACGCCAGACTACATCCAACAACTGGCCCACTATGAGTGGGTCGAGCTTGCTGTTGCCGGCATGCAAACTGAAACACAACCCTTAAGCAAGGCAACCGACTTACTCAATGAGATTCCGGTGCTAGCGCCAGCGCATAAGTTGTTAGCCTATGACTACCCTGTCCACAAAATTTCTGCGCAGTTCAAACCTGACCAACAAGAGGCAACGCATTTACTGGTGTTTAGAAACGCCGCGTTTGAAGTAAACTTTATTGAATTAAACCCCATGGTTTATGTTTTGTTAGAATTCATTAAACAAGGAATCACTGGCAAACAAGCATTGACCGAACTAGCCAAGCAAATTCAACACCCTGAACCACAGGCGATGATTGCGTTTGGACTAAGCATATTATCGGATTTAAATCGACAACACGCCCTTATTGGGTCGCGTTAAGCTAAATCAACTCAAATTAACAGACCCATCAAAAGTCAAATTCTGGATGTACCCGCTGTTGATTAGCCACTTCAAGCCCACTAAAACTTAAACCAACCAAGCGAATTGGCTTGCGCCCCGCCTCTGTACGGTTCAATAACAGCGGAATCCATTGCTTTACAGCTCTCTTGTCCAAAGCTGCGTCCACTGATTGCGCGCGTGTCACTTGCCGAAAGTCTGCATACTTGACCTTAACTGTCATTGTTTTGGCCCGTATCGCTTGCTCAGCCAGCATATTCAAGATTGGCTCGGCCAATGCATTCAACTGCTCTGTTAACAGTTCGGTTGATAAAATATCTTCCGCAAAAGTCGTCTCTTTTCCGAGAGATTTTCTTACCCGTTTACTGCGCACAGGTCGCTCATCTATCGCGCGCGCAATATTGTAATAATACTGGCCTGACTTTCCGAATCGTTCGACCAATTCTAGCAATGTCTTTTTTCGCAAATCAGCGCCTGTTTTAATCCCTAATTTCTGCATTTTTGCTTCTGTGGCAGGACCAACACCATGAAATTTTCCAATCGGAAAATCAGCAACAAAATGCAAACCCTGCTCTGGTCTAATCACATACAACCCATTTGGCTTATCGAGGTCAGAAGCGATTTTGGCTAAAAATTTATTATAAGAAACGCCAGCGGAAGCGTGCAATTGTGTCTTGGCTAAAATATCGCGTTTAATCGCCTGGGCAATCAAGGTTGCAGAGCCCTCATAATCCGCTGTATAAGTAACATCTAAATAAGCCTCATCTAATGAAAGCGGTTCAACTTGCGATGCGTATTGCCAAAATATTTCACGGATTTGATTAGAGACTGCGCGATAAGCCTCAAAGCGAGGTGGGACAAAGATCGCTTGCGGGCATAAGCGATAAGCACGAGAACAAGGCATAGCAGAATGAATACCAAACTTGCGCGCTTCATAACTGCAAGCAGCAACCACACCACGGCTATTAGGCTGACCGCCAACAATCAGCGGCTTGCCTTGATAGGCTGGTTGGTCTCGCTGCTCTACCGATGCAAAAAAAGCATCCATATCGACATGTATAATTTTCCGTTGCTTGGTCATAAACCCACTCATTGCTGTGGATAGGTATAAACCCCCATCTTACTTTATACTAACGGCTTTATCTATGACATGAGTAGCTTATGCGCACACTAGGCAATATACTTTGGTTTGTTTTAGGCGGCGCCATCATGGGGCTCGCGTGGTGGTTTACCGCTTTGATCGCGCTAATCACCATTATTGGTATTCCATGGGCAAAAGCCTGCTTGATGATTGGCAACTTCTCATTTTTTCCTTTCGGCAAAAAAGCAGTAGCACGCAACACCTTATCAAAAAAACATGACATTGGTACTGGCTTATTCGGCGTATTGGGCAATATCATTTGGTTTGTCTTTGCCGGATGGTGGTTAGCCATTGGGCATCTATTTTCTGCGCTAGCTTGCTTTATCACCATCATCGGCATTCCGTTTGGCATACAGCATTTAAAACTGGCAGAAATGGCGATTTTTCCAATCGGAAAAGCCATCGTGACGATCAACAATTGATGTTAAAACAACAGATGTTCAATCATTGCCACTAAAAAAAACCAGCCTAAGCTGGTTCTTTTAATGGCCCCCTTT
>JAFMCM010000053.1 GCA_017857755.1 Methylophilaceae bacterium
CTTTTTTAGTTCTTCAGGCTTGATGCCAGCGCTTGGTTTATGTTTTAAATGCTGTTTTGCTAGGTAATCCTATAATCTAAATGGCTTGCGCCCTCAGAGGGGTCACACAATATCTGTTGTAGGAATGGTAGTGCTTCGGTTAATAACTGCGGAAGAATCCATGGTGGGTTGATGAGATACATGCCGCTGCCATACATTCCAAATCCATCAGCTGATGGCTTGTTCACTTGTAGCGTGATATTTAACCAATTGGTTTGATTTAATGCTTGTAAATGGTTAATCATTTGTTTTTGTTCTGGTTTTTGTAGTAATGGATACCAAATCAAATAGGTGCCCGTCGCAAATCTTTTAAGACTATCTTGTAGGCAACTGACTACGCGTTGATAGTCGGTTTTATCCTCATAAGGCGGATCAATTATCACGATTCCACGCTTGCTGCTTGGTGGTAAGCAGGCTTTTAGCCCCTCAAATCCGTCGGACATCGCAATTTTGGTTTGTTTCGTGTTTGCAGCGCTAAAGTTATCTTGTAGTATCTTGTTGTCACTGGGATGGAGTTCAAATAATCGTAGCTGATCTTTTATGCGTAAATACTGTTCGGCAATTTTGGGTGAACCAGGATATAGATTAAGATTTTCATTGGCATTAAACGACCGAATCAGAGCGGTAAATGTTGTTAGTGACGCTGGTAAAGTCTTAGCAGCCAGCAGTTTAGAAATGCCCGTCTTATACTCTAGATTTTGCTTGGAATAATCACTGTTTAAGCGATACATGCCCGCACCTGCATGCGTATCAACTACACAATAGGGTTTATCTTTCTGGTTAAAGTAATCCAGTGTAAGGCTAAAAAGATAATGTTTTAGGATATCGGCATGGTTGCCTGCATGAAAAGCGTGTCTATAACTGAGCATGATGGATCCCAAACAAAAGTATGCTTATTATAGGCGAGCCTTGTCATAAATGATGCATGATGTTGCTTGTTTGCTTGGTGATGATTTCAAGTTACATGTTAAACTTAAGTCAATGCATGTTGATGCGCTGGCAAGGGAATGCGTTAACGCCTTGTTCAGGGGGTCATATGAACTGTATAGAAAGCAATGGGGGTAGTTGTTTTGTTAAGTTGAGTCATGGCATTGTTATTGCTCCTCAATAAACGAAGCCATCCTTTCAATTTATGCTATTTAACGCGATGTTATTAATGACAAAACCATTTAAAAATCCATTTACGCTTCCTTTTCTCTTTATTTTAGCTTTTGCTTTTGTCGAGTTTTTTGGTGGTATTTGGACACAATCCTTAGCATTGCTTGGTGATGCATGGCATATGTTTTTTGATGCCTTGGCCCTGGGTTTGGCGCTTTTGGCCGCTAATCACGTCAGCAAAGCGAAAGCGGAGCAAAAAGAAAGTAAAGCTGAGTTAATCGTGTCTATCGTCAATGCGGTGTTAATGTTAGCTGTTATTGCTTGGATTATATTAGAAGCGATAGATCGTATCGCTCATCCGCGCGAAGTCATTGGTAATTACGTTATGCTGATTGCTTTTATTGGATTAATCATTAACGTCATTGTGGCGCTTCAATTGCATCATGGACATGGCGAGAAAGGCTTTAATCATCAAGCCGCATTTCTACATGTGCTAGGCGATTTGCTCGGCTCTGTGGCGGCCTTGGTGGCTGGTTTGGTTATTTATTTAACGGGTTGGTTGCTGATTGACCCCATACTCTCCATATTGATTTCTTCATTACTGTTCATTGGAGTTGTTAATCTTTTTAAAAATATTTGGTTAACCATTACGCACAAAGAAAAGCACTCACATCACGCGCATCATCATAGCCATCATCACAAACGTTGATGCGGCTTTGTCGGTTGCGAGGATGATAAGGTCGCGCTAGAAATCAGTATCAACTTATGGTTATAATCTTCATTGAAGCCCGATGCTGATTACATTCGTTTTACAGCTGATTACATTCGTTTACAAAGGAGTCATCATATGCCATATGTTAATGTCAAACTTGCTGGCAATATCACCAAGGAACAAAAGCAAGCAATCGCCAAAGAAATTACCGAAACACTGGTTAAACATACGCATAAGCCAGCCAATTATACCTATATTGTATTTGAAGAACTCGAAACTGAAGACTGGGCAATTGGCGGGCAACTGCTGGGTTAATCAGCTAGCTGTTTCATCCATTTGAGCAATGGCGCCCATTGCTCAATATCTTTTTTAGCTTGGTACAATGGGATATCAAAAATGCTGATGCCTTGTTCTGCTGTGTGCGCATAAATCTGTGCGTTTCTTAAGTTTCCAACGACAGGAAAGCCATTTTCAGCAAGATACTGCGCGAGGTTTGCTGCTGCTTTAGTCCGCATATCAACCCGCATCCCCAACATGGCGACAAAGGTACGCTCTTTTCTGACGGCTTTTTCTGCTTTTAAGATATTCATAAACGCTTGTGTTGCGTTAATATCGTAAGTCGATGTTTGCATCGGTACGATGACCCAATCAGCATCTTTAACAGCATCGCTGAGTTTGTCACCGCGAATGCCAGCAGGCGAATCAATAATCACAATCTCAACATTTTTCTTTTTTTTAAGCGCATTGACACTACGCACGCGGTTGATTTTGGGTAATGTTGGTGGTCGACGCTGTAGCCAACCTTTAGAAGATTGCTGCTGGTCGAGGTCTAGCAGGTGAACCTGTCTGCCTTTGCTGGCAAAATAGCCCGCTAAGTTGGTTGCAAGCGTTGTTTTTCCACTACCGCCCTTTGGGTTTGCAATTAAGATTTTCTTCATGACATTTCCAGTGTTTAAGTGTGGGAGGCTTCATGGCCAAACAGGCTGGAGGAGGTCAAGCCAAACTGTTTTTTTGTTTACTTGCTTTTCTTCCCTTCCTCCTTTTTACGGATGGCCGCTACTTTTTCTTTCCATTCCTGTAATTGCTCATCTTCAAGTTCTAGCTGAATAGCGATGGCTTCTTCTTCAGTTAGTTTGTCTTTTGCTAATCGTTTCGGCAGTTTGCCTGTCATTCTGGATAGTATGCGCTCTTTTTGTTCATCACTAAGTGTTTTCGCTTGTGCGATATAATGATTGGTTGTTGACGTCATTTTGATCTTTTCCGTTAGTTAATCGGTGGTGCGCAAAGCACCATATTTTGTTATTTTCATTAATATAAACCATTATCTAAAAAAAAGTGGTGACACTTTTATGACAGCTAGCTTGCCATCATACTCGCTTGATTCAAACATAAAAATAGGCGATATATTATGCTAATCTCTAAAAGAATTTGTGTAAACTGTTACAATCAAATCATGTTTGATATAAAGCAAATTCTCAAGAACTTACCCAATTTACCAGGCGTTTACCGCATGAAAAACGGTGAAGATACCGTCATTTATGTCGGTAAAGCAAAGAATCTTAAGAAACGTGTTTCAAGCTATTTTAATAAAAACTTACCCAGTCCTAGAACGCGCATGATGGTGTCGCAGATTGTTAACATTGAAACAACAGTGACGCGCACAGAGGCAGAGGCCTTGCTGCTTGAAAATAATCTAATTAAAAGCATTATGCCACGGTATAACGTCCTGTTTCGTGACGATAAGTCTTACCCTTATATCGCGCTCACTGGTGATTCTTTTCCTAGATTGGCTTTCCATCGCGGAACGCAAAGAAAAAATCATCAATATTTTGGACCATTTCCTAGTAGTGTTGCTGTACGTGAAAGTATTCAATTGCTGCAAAAAGTGTTTAAGCTCAGAACTTGTGAAAACTCTGTTTTTGCAAACCGGTCAAGGCCTTGTTTACAACACCAAATCGATCGTTGCACCGCACCTTGTGTTGACCTTATTAGTCAAGAAGACTATCGCCATGATGTTCACCATGCTGCGATGTTTTTGCAGGGAAAGACCAATGAAGTGCTGAACGATTTAGGTGAAAAGATGAATATGGCAGCAGAAAATCAAGCGTATGAAACGGCTGCTGTTTTCCGTGACCGGATGCAAGCGTTGAGACAAGTGCAAGCCAAACAGTTTGTGAGTGATTTTAGTGTTGCTGATGCGGATGTGATTGCTTGCGCCAGTTTGCAAAGTCAGCATTGTATTAATCTGGTCATGATTCGCGGAGGACGTCATTTAGGGGATAAAAGCTTTTTCCCAAAAAATAGCCAAGATGCGGAACTCAGCGAAACAGTAGAAGCTTTCTTAACCCAGCACTATATGCCACAAAATACACCACCATTATTAGTGTGCGGTGTTGAGATGGATGCGCTGGGTTTTGAAGCGGTGCTAAGCGAGCAGGCTAGCCGAAAAATTAGAATCATCACTAATGCCGTCGGTGACAAAAAAGTATGGCTAAAAATGGCACAAACCAATGCCGAGCTCGCGCTTGGTCAGCGTGCTGCCACAGCAGCTAATCAAGCAGAAAAACTCATCGCTTTGCGCACGGCATTACATTTAGCCGAAACAGTCGAACGCATTGAATGTTTTGATATTAGTCATACCATGGGCGAAGCCACTGTGGGCAGTTGTGTTGTTTTTGATAAAGGGGACATGCAAAACAGTGAATATCGGCGTTACAACATCACTGGCATCACCCCTGGTGACGATTATGCCGCCATGCGGGACGTATTAACACGACGCTATAAAAAAGTAGCCGCGGGTGAAGGCGTGCGGCCTGACTTGATTTTTATTGACGGCGGTAAAGGCCAGCTCGGTGTGGCAGTTGACGTGATGCAAGAAGTAGGCTTGGCAGATATTTTGATGGTGGGGATTGCAAAAGGTGAGGCGCGTAAACCTGGATTAGAAACCATGATTTTTTCCGATACTGGCGAAATGCTCAATCTACAACAAGATCATCGTGGGTTGCATCTCCTGCAACAAATACGCGATGAGGCGCATCGATTTGCCATCACTGGACACCGTGCTAAACGTGCTAAAGCCAGAATCACCTCATCTTTAGAAGAGATAGAAGGCGTAGGCGCTAAACGGCGTCAAGCACTATTGGCACGCTTTGGTGGCTTGGATGGGGTAAAAGGTGCTAGCATAGACGAACTAATATTGGTGGATGGCATTAGTCTTGCGTTGGCAGAAAAAATATACGGACAGTTTCACTAAGCTTATTGGTTTCATATGATTGAATTTAAACAGAAAAAGACAAACGATGTTTTGGAATATTCCTAATATATTAACCGTACTCAGAATGGCATTAATACCAGTATTTGTGGGTATCTTTTATTTGCCACACAATCTTTTCGCCTTAAGCGTTCAGCCAACGCATCCATTGAACTTAATGGCGGCGAGCGTGTTTGCTTTGGCTTCGTTCACAGACTGGTTAGACGGCTATTGGGCCAGAAGATATAACCAAACGAGCGCATTCGGTGCCTTTTTAGACCCTGTAGCGGATAAATTGATGGTAGCGGCAGCACTCATCGTCTTAGTTGAGTTTGACCGAGTCGGTGCGGTAGTCTGTTTAATTATCATCGGACGCGAAATTGCCATTAGCGCGTTGCGCGAATGGATGGCCTCAATTGGTAAAAGTAGTCATGTGGCGGTGGCATTGATAGGAAAAATTAAAACAGCGGCACAAATGATTGCAATCTTGTTACTGTTATATTTTGACCCCATTGGTGGTGTGAATATAGCGCTGATTGGCACTATATTGATTTACCTTTCTGCAATTTTGACATTAGTATCAATGGGTTACTACCTAAAGGCCGCATGGCCAATTATTAAAGACTCCTATCGCTAGCTGTGGCTTTAGATTAAAACAGAATAAAATACATAAAAAAGTTAGCATTCTGTCTTGACATCATCCTAGAAGTCGCTAAAATGCTGGCTTCTTAACGCGGGAATAGCTCAGCTGGTAGAGCGCAACCTTGCCAAGGTTGAGGTCGCGAGTTCGAGCCTCGTTTCCCGCTCCAGTATTAAGAAAACGGGGATTTTAGCTTACGCTGACATCCCCGTTTTGATTTAACGTATTGATTACACTACTGTTTTAAGGCGCGATAGCAAAGCGGTTATGCCGTGGCCTGCAAAGCCATTTAGGCCGGTTCGACTCCGGCTCGCGCCTCCACCCTTTTTTCTGACAGCATTTTCTGCTACATTCCTCAACTACGTAAAGATATCCAACTGAAAATCAAACGCGAGCGAATATTAGCGCGAGGTTGACCGCAAGTGAATGGTGTGACGTCAAAGCACAAGCAAACAGCGATGTGTTTAGGGTTGAGCAACAGCGTGAAGCGGCCTATTTAAAAATGCGGATTGTCTCAGGTGTCTTTTGTTGTTCAATTTGACTAAACGGCGATTTTTGATGGTCTTTTTGAAAGGCTATTTGTCTTAAATGTTTACTTTATTTTATATTGAGATAAAATATGCCAATTATAAATAATTGATTCTAATAATTAAATATAATAAATCAATCAAACAATAGA
>JAFMCM010000054.1 GCA_017857755.1 Methylophilaceae bacterium
AAAATCCCTACCGCAAGCGGCAGGGACAAAGGGGGGGCAAACAATCTTTCGCTAGTATCGTTATTAGAATTTTTTGCCTATACCAAAACCAATTACCCAGGGGTTAATATCTAAATCATCAATTTTGGTCCAGGCACCGCCAGCAAGTGGATTCTTAAGTTGAACGTCTGTATTAATGGTGACATATTTCACATCGGCATTAATTAACCAGCCATCATTTAAGTTGACATCGACCCCAGCTTGTAACGCCCAACCCCAGCTATCAGCGTCCAATTTAATCTTGCTACCAGCTAGTGCACCACGATTAACTTTTAAATTTCGATCTAACATATTGGTATAGTTAATGCCTGCACCTAGATAGGGGTCTATTTTTTGATCGGGGTTAAAGTGCCATTGAACTGTTAATGTTGGTGGAAGTAAGTTAACACTTCCTAAACCCTGATTCCCAACGGTTGAGAGAGCATCTCCTTTAATCGCAACGTCGTGACGAGTGCCAACTGCTAAAATCAACTCAGCGGCAATGTTTTTTGTAAAGTAGTACGAAACATCAAATTCCGGTATCCAATTGTCATCTACCGTTAACTCTGCGCCTGGACTGATAGCGCCAGCTTGTACGTTTTGGTTTACCGTTTTCCCTAAATCGCTGTCTTCATCTGGATTGACATTAACAGCACGCATACGAAACACCCAATTACCAGCTTCTGCATGTGCCAACATTGGTATAGCTAACGTGGTGGCAATTGATAGCGTTAGTATTGCATTCTTCATTTTATTATTCATAAATATCGCTCTCGTAGACTTGATTGATGAATTCTAAATGTTTAATGAGTGTGCCGCATTGATATAAATCAACAAAGTTTAGATTATATTGGTGATGATGGTTACTTTTATAATCAGGAAATAGAAAGTATGGGGATAGTCGAGGCATCTTTTTTCTGACAGTGTTTTTGTAACATGGTTAAAGGTGCTGATTCCTCATTAGTCAATAAACTAGAGCTATCTGATTTAGTCACCGTTGTTTGCGTTAAAACCACTCTTGTATATAGGGTAAATAAAAGTCACTTTCTTTGGGTGCTGTCCCTCTAATCGTACAAATTGCTGTGGCAAATCTTCCTGCTCGGTCTAGTATGTCTTGCAAAGACCAGTTATGTAATAAGCCTAAAATGCAGATAGCAGCAAATGCATCGCCTGCGCCAACGGTGTCGACTAATCTGGTGTTTATCTGGGGTGCCTTAAAATAAGTTTCTTCCGCTCTGTCAGAAACTGCCCAAGCACCCGTTGCTCCGCAGGTGATGAGAACCAGTTTTAAATTGAATTTTTTGATTAAGAAATAGGCACAATCTCTATCATTTTTCTGATTAGAGTCAAAAAGATTACAGACGACTTTTAATTCTTCTTCATTCATCTTGACAATTTCAGTACGCAATAAAGAACGTCTAATCATGTGCTTGTTATACCAAGGTGCGCGTAAATTGACATCTAAAAATCGAGGACATTGCGCACCATCTAAAAAAGCATCTAAAGCTAGACGTGATGCGATACCACGTTGCGCTAATGTACCAAAATAAGCAAAGTCAGGTTGGGTTGCCAGGGTGGTGAGACGCGCCATGCCAGCATGAATATGGTCGTAAGCTTGATTTGGTTCAATTTCGAAACGATGATTGCCGCTTTCTAGGTGGACTGTTACTTGTCCAGTTGGGTAAACAGAATCGATTTGTAGGCCTGATTGGTCGATGTCTAGCTTTGTTAGCTCGGCAAATAAGGCTTCTTTTAGTTGATCATCACCAACTCTAGAAATTAAAACAGGGTGCTGCTGGAATGCACGCAAATGTCGCGCAACATTATACGGCGCTCCACCCAAGATTGTGGCATCAGGGAAAATGTCTGCCAACACTTCCCCAAAGATTGCAATCTTGAATTTAGTGTGGTTTGAATGGGTAGCCATTTGCTTTTATTCTAACAGCTTAAAAGCATTTAACTATTTTTTACAAAAACAGAAATCTTCTAAGCGTCAATGCGAAATAAAGCGCTGCCTGTATATTAGAACAGATTAAAACGCGACCATTTCGAATTCTGCTTTTGATACACCGCATTCAGGACATATCCAGTCAGCTGGTACATCTTCCCATTTAGTGCCAGGCGCAATACCGTCTTCAGGCCAGCCTTTTTCTTCTTCGTAAATCAAGCCGCATACATTGCAAATCCAAGTGTTCATTAGCTTCTCCTGTTTGTTTTTTTGTTTAATCGTCAATAGTTTACTTTAAGATATTCATATTTGGTAGGATTGAAAGATCAAAAAATGATAAAAAAAAGCTCGCTAGCGCGAGCTTAAAACAGAGAAATTTCATCAGAACCATTTCATTTTAATTGCAATAAATGACATGCATATGACAGGACGCTAAATAGACAGATGTTGGTGTAGAAACGCCTTGTATCTATTTAAAATTTTCGCCCAAGATAAGCTTGTATTGATTAAATTTTCATTTTTATTATCGTATGGATTTAAACGGATTTAATCAATAGCGGTGGGTTGGTGTCATACATTGATTTAATTAATAAAACTTATCATAATATGATAAGTTTTATTAATTAAAGGTAGAGCATGACATTAAATGAGCTAAAGTTTGTCATCGCGGTTGCGCAAGAACGTAACTTCAGACGGGCTGCTGAAAAGTGTTTTGTGACGCAACCCGCATTGAGTCTAGGAATTAAGAAGTTAGAAGAAGAGTTGGGTGTCGTGATTTTTGAACGTAGTCGTAGTGAGGTGAAACCAACAGAAATCGGCCAGCAAATTATTCAACAAGCCAATATTGTATTAGAGCAATCTCATCGCTTAAAAGAAATGGCTAAGTTAGGTACCAACCCATTAGAAGGTCTATTTAAATTAGGTATGATTCATTCTGTTGGCCCCTATTTATTACCTGAGATTATCCCAGTTTTGAGAAAAAGTGTGCCGAACATGCCGCTTGAAATTGAAGAAAATTTAACGGCTAATTTAGAGACACAGCTTAAAAATGGTGTGATCGATGCAGCCGTTATTGCATTACCCTTTGATTTGCCAGGTATACAAATACAGACTTTGTACGATGAGGATTTTTCAGTCGTTGTTCCAGCGAATCATCACTGGGCAAATCGGAAGCAGATTAGGGCGGAAGAGCTATCTGATGAAAAGGTGTTGTTATTGAATACAGGCCATTGTTTTAGTAATCAAGTGACACAGGCCTGTCCTGAGTTGGTGCGTAAGGGTGAAGTGTTGCAAGGCAATTCATTAGAGACGATTCGTAATATGGTGGCTTCTAATTTAGGGATTACTGTTTTGCCTGCTACCGCTACCGCAGTTCGATATGATAATCCATTATTAAAAGTGATTCCTTTTGCTAAGCCAGTGCCAACTAGAAGGATTGCAATTGCTTGGCGCAAAAGTTTTGTTAGGACGCAAGCGATAGAGAAATTAGTTGAAGCGATTATGCAAGTGAATCAAACCTTAGTTGAAAAAATAAAGCCTTGTCTTTAACTTGATTTCTTCACTTATAAACACATCATGAATCAATTAATACAGCAATAAAATGCGATAACTGGCAACGTTAGCATCATTGACATGAAACGATAATTTGATCGTAGCAGTTTCTTTTGAACTGAGACCATTCTTAATTTTGTCTTTAGAAGCTAGATAGTCTGTGGGAAGAATTAATTTTTTGATAACAGCTTGATCATTGCGATCAGTTAGCGTGAGCGCTATATTAGGATAGGCTTGTGGATAAGGCGCGTTGTTTTTGATTGAGGTTGAAAACTTAATCACCGATTGATAGGCCTCATCCTCGTGCATGTCTGCATCACCAATGGCAATCAATGCTAAATTTCTGGACAACTCAATCGTACATTTAAGTGGGATACAAGCACGTTCAAGCAGGGGTTTAACCTGTGGCAAAACGTTTGCAATTTCATTACGAAAAACATAAACAGACTCTAAGATAAGCGTAAGAAAAAGCAGCAAGGTCAGGAAAAAAATTAAAGCAGGATGTTTGTTTGGTTTCTTTATGGGCTTGTTATTAAATATAGACTCAATATCTACTTTTGAATCTTTAGATGTCTTTTCTTCTGCTGTGATGTTAGATTCCGTATCTTCTGTGGCCGCCTGAGAGGACACTTGATCTACGACAACCCCTATATTTCCATCTAGGTCATCTGAACGTGATTCACTAGGTGAATCTGTAGTGGAATCGTTTGCTAGCGCTTTATCGTCAATGCTGAAATCATCAGTCAATTCTGTAAGTCGGTTCTTAGCATTAAATACATGCTCACAATGTCCGCATTGCACTTTGCCAAGATGTGCTTGAATCAGCGCATCGTTTAATAAAAACTGAGTGTCGCATTTTGGGCAAGCTGTAATGTAATTCATTTTTTTATGCCAGTAAGCAGAATCCATGCATCTTTTTGAGTGGGTGTATTCATTGTAAACCATTCAGAGTAGCGAGCTAGTAGTGCTTCTGTTTGCTCCTCCAGTATGCCAGACAAGGCAATTTTGCCACCAGATTTACAATATTTGGCTAGTGCTGGTGCAAGCACCATCAGCGCACTTGATAAAATATTAGCCACGACAATATCGAATGTTTGATTGCTGAAATCATTAGCATCATAGAAAGCAATATCGGTCGTGTTATTTTGTTCTGCATTGAAGTGGCTGGCAATCACTGCCTGCGCATCAATATCCACACCAACGGTAACCGCTGCACCTAATTTTTTTGCAGCAATTGCTAATATGCCAGACCCGCAACCATAGTCTAATACATCGCCTAATTCAGACTGCTGAGTGAGCCATTCTAAACATAAATGGGTTGTTGGGTGGCTGCCAGTTCCAAAAGCAAGACCTGGGTCTAACACAATATTGATGGCTTTAGCGTCTGGACTAGTGTGCCATGTTGGTACAATCCATAACTTGTCTGTGATATGAATTGGATCAAATTGGGCTTGTGTTGCACGCACCCAATCTTGCTCTTCTATGGTTTCTGTCACATAGCTAAAATGCGTAATTTGTGTCTCGTTTTGCAGAGCTTGCAATAGTTGCGATACGTCTGTTGTTGTGTCTAACATTGCTGTGACAATGTTTTGCTCCCAAATACCTGGTGGCGGATCACCAGGCTCACCAAAAATGGCCTGCTCGGCCTGTGTTTCTGCATGTGCGTCTTCAATGCTAGCAGAAAGCGCACCCAATTCCATTAGTGCATCACTAATAGTATCCGCAGTTTGATCAGTTGCTTGAATTTTGAGTAATAGCCAAGCCATTACTATTTACTCGAAATGCCAAGCTTCTCTTCAAGGTAATGAATACTAGTACCACCAAGATGGAAAGCCGCATCTGCCATTAAGTCTGAATGAAGAGGTACATTTGTCTTGATGCCTTGTACTGACATTTCAGACAGTGCGATACGCATACGCGCAATGGCTTGGTCACGCGTTGCGCCATACGTAATCAATTTACAGATCATTGAATCATAGTATGGTGGTACTGTATAACCGCCATAAGCATGTGTATCAATACGAACGCCAGGACCGCCTGGCATATGGAAGCGGTCTATTTTACCTGGAGATGGTACAAAGGTATAAGGGTCTTCCGCGTTAATACGGCATTCAATAGCATGACCAGTTAATTGCACGTCTTTCTGACGGAATGACAATTTTCCACCATCGGCAATGAGAATTTGCTGCTGTACCAAGTCAAGACCAGTAATCATTTCTGTCACTGTATGCTCAACTTGTAAACGCGTGTTCATTTCAATAAAGAAGAACTCGCCGTTTTCATATAAAAATTCAAAAGTACCAGCGCCATGATAGTTAATTTTGCGGCAAGCTTCAGCGCAGCGTTCACCAATTTTATCGCGTAATTTTGGTGGCACGAGTGGCGCAGGCGCCTCTTCAATAATTTTTTGGTGGCGACGCTGCATAGAGCAATCACGATCACCTAAATAAACAGCATTGCCGTGCTTATCCGCTAACACTTGGATTTCAATATGGCGTGGTTTTTCTAAATATTTTTCCATGTAAACAACAGGATTGCCAAAAGCAGCTGCCGCTTCTGCTTTTGTCATATTGACTGCGTTAATCAATGCCGCTTCGGTATGGACCACGCGCATGCCGCGCCCGCCCCCACCGCCAGCCGCTTTAATAATCACTGGGTAACCAACTTTTTTGGCTGTTGCTATTATCG
>JAFMCM010000055.1 GCA_017857755.1 Methylophilaceae bacterium
TATTACGCGCTTCTGGCACGGAGCCAAAAATCAGAGTCATGGTTGAAGGTCAAGACGCAAGCTTGGTCCAACAGCTGGCGCAAGATATCGCTGATGTTGTGGAAAAACAAAGTACATAAACGCGGTCAGGCCGAGCTTAATGCTTGATCGTCTGCTGGTGTGGTGTCATCAATGAACCCAACTGACTTCATGGCGTAAAAGACGTCTAATGTTGGTATTGACGATGAGCGACGGCAGCATATGACTTAAAACAGATTCGGAGTTTATTTCGGTATTTTAATTATTTTTTTGCCGAGCCACATCAGGTTTATTTCATCTATGCTATAAAGGCAATATGGATAAAGATAGGATAGGCGCAGAGACGCTACTTGCTGCTGTTGATTTAGGGTCAAACAGTTTTAGATTGGAAATCGCTCATTATGTCGGTGGGCAAATTCAACGTATTGACTATATCAAAGAAGCCGTTAGACAGGGTGGGGATTTGGATGAAAATCGCAATCTAAATGCAAATGCTTTAGCGCGTGGCGTGAAATGTTTAGAGCGATTTGGCGAGGCTTTAAAAGGCTTTCCTGAACAGAATGTTCGTGCAGTCGCTACTCAAACCTTAAGAGAAGCGAGGAACCGAGACTTCTTTATTGAGCTAGCGCAAAAAGCCTTAGGCTACAAAATAGAAGTCGTCTCAGGGGTAGAAGAAGCCCGCTTGATTTATCAGGGTGTCAGCCATTTTTTACCACAGTCGGACGAACGTCGTTTAGTGATTGATATTGGTGGCCGATCAACAGAGTTTGTATTGGGTAAGCACTTTGACACGCTAAAAACTGAATCGCTACGGGTGGGTTCGGTTTCTTGGTCGTTAAAGTATTTTCCTGATGGTGAACTTACTGAGAAGAGTTTGAGCCGAGCAGAAGTCGCAGCTGCATCGTTTTTAGACGTGGTGACTCGCCCTTATGCCGCTCAGTATTGGGACATGGCATACGGTGCTTCTGGCACCGTAGGTGCCGTCGGAGATGTGTTGGCATTGGCAGGCTTTCCAGAAGGCGTCATTACGCAAGACGGCTTAGACTGGTTACGCAAAGAATTAGTTAAAGCTAAGCAGGCCAGTCGTTTGAAGTTAGACGGTTTAAAAGAGGAGCGTAATGCCGTCATTGGTGGAGGCTTGAGTATTCTACGTGCGGTTTTTCAGATATTAAAAATTGAAAAGCTGTATGTTGCACGCGGCGCCCTGAGGCATGGCTTGTTTTATGACATGGCTGCTGAAGCGAGTGATGGCTTGCTCTATACCAAAGAGGCCTCTGTTGATTGGTTGCTCAGACGATTCCCAGTCGATGCTAGGCAAGCAGACAATGTGAAAGAAGCTGCCCTTTATTTGTTTGACCGCCTGATTGGTAATTTAAAGCTTAAGAAATCCGAAATTAAGAAACAAAGAAGGCTGCTCAGATGGGCTGCAGAATGTCATGAAATTGGTGCTTTAATCGCACATGACGCCTCCCATGTGCATGGCGCTTATATCTTAGATCACACTGAATTAATGGGGTTTTCACAAAGCGAGTTACATCGTTTAAGTTTACTGGTGCTTGCGCAACGCGGTAAACTGAAAAAGCTTGATTTATCATTGGTGGATGAACAATTGATTATTTCACTTAGCTGCTTACGGCTGGCTGTCATTTTGTGTCACTCCCGTAATAAGCCTACACTAAGTGGCATTGCAGATTTGCAGTTTAACGCTGGTGAAATGATACTGACAGTGTTGGATAGCTGGCGAAAATCGCATCCTCAGACTAGCTATCTATTAGAAGAAGAAGTGATTGCTTGGAAAAAAGTCAATTGGCATTTAACTGTAAAAGCGCAATCAAATGATGCTGAACAGTTGCATCGCTGATAGTTGTAAACCCTTCATTGAGGGTCAAAAGGACTGCGTAAAAAGTAGCGTCATGCATTACAACAGGCAGGCTGAAGAAATAGGCGGCTATCCTTAACGGTCTTTTTGCAATAATAGCGTTTGGGCTGAAATAGCGTTGGTCGATATGCCTTGTTCAGCTTGTAGCTGACTCACTAATTGATAGCTACCATCATTTTTCAATGCCCAAGCATCAATATTGTCATTTAAATAAGGGGTAAAGCACTCATCCACTACACGCTTTTGCATGGCTTCATCAGTGATTGGCCATGCGATTTCTACGCGTTTCAGCATATTGCGCGTCATCCAATCTGCACTGGCTAGCCATAATTTCACCTTGCCATCCGTTTCAAAATAAAAGGCACGAGAGTGCTCCAAGAAACGACCGACAATCGAGCGAACACGGATGCGATTTTGTAAATCTTTTGCACCTGGTGGCAAAATACATGCACTACGAACAATTAAATCGATACTTGCCCCTTTTTTGGCAGCTTTCATGAGGGCCATCACCAAAGTTTCATCGGTTAGTGAATTTGTTTTGATCATGATGCTAGCGGATAGCCCTCTGCTTGCTGCATTACCTGCCGCGTTGATGTAGCGTAGCATCGTGCTATGTAATGTAAATGGCGCCGCCAGCAGTTTGCGCATTTTAGGTAAAGGCAATTCACTGGTTAAATGTCTAAACAAATGCTCTAGCTCTCTAGTCATGGTCAAGTCACTCGTCAGCATGCTGAGGTCGGTATATAGCTTTGCGGTCTTCGGGTTGTAGTTGCCTGTTGATACGTGAGCGTAACGCGTAATTGAGCGACCCTCGCGACGCATAATCAACATCATTTTTGCATGGGTTTTTAAGCCAACAATACCGTAAACGACTTGCGCACCAATCGACTCAAGCGCCTCTGCCCAGTTAATGTTTGCTTCTTCATCAAAACGGGCTTTTAGTTCAACCACCACTAATACTTCTTTTCCACGCTGCACGGCTTCTTGCAATAAGTTAAGAATACGTGCGTCAGACCCAGCGCGATAAATCGTTTGGTGAATGGCAAGCACGTCTGGGTCATAGACTGCCTCTTGCAACAGTTGAATCACCGCTTCAAAACTCTCAAACGGTTGGTGAATCAGAATATCGCGTTTTTTTAGCTGTGCAAAGATCGATTTGTTCGCTGAAAGCGCTTTAGGCCAAGCTGGGGTAAAGGTTGGGAAAGCCAGTTTCGCATCAGTTGCTAAATCTGGTAATTGAATCAAACGACCTAGATTCACAGGTCCATTCACCTTGTAAAGAGCAGAAATCGGTAAATCGAATTGCTTCAGTAAGAAATTGGATAACTCGTCGTTACAATCAATCGTGACTTCCAAGCGCACTGGTTCACCATAGGGGCGGAATGCCAACTCTTCACGTAAGGCTTTACGTAAATTGCTGACATCATCTTCGACATCTAAGTCTGAGTTTCTCGTCACCCGAAACTGCGAGAAATTAATGATTTTTGCTCCGTGAAAAAGGTCAGGCAGATAGGCGCGAATAATACTGGTTAGCGAGACAAAGCATTGTTGCTTTTTATTCAACCTTGAGGGTAATTTAGTGACCCGTGGTAAAACGCGTGGCACTCGAACAATCGCGATAGAAGGGCTGCTTTTAGTTTTATTTTCAAGTTGCACGATAAAGTGAAGGGCTTTATTTGCGACTTGAGGAAAAGGATGTGAAGGGTCAAGCGCAATGGGTAGTAGTAACGGCTTCACATCTGTTTGGAAATAGCGCGCCACCCATTTTTTTTGCTCTGGTGTACGCAAATGACTGGAAACTAATGACACACCTTGCTTTTCTAGCGCTGGCATGAGTTCGTTCTCAAAAATATGGTATTGTGTTTTGACTAACCCATGCGCTTTTTGAGAGATGGATTCATAAATTTCAGCATTAATATGGCTATTGTTTATCCCGTTTTCTAGCGCCTCTAACTGAGGCGCCATGCGAACTTCAAAGAACTCATCCAAGTTTGAAGCTACGATGCATAGAAATCGCAAACGTTCTAATAATGGGTAGTCTTCGCGTTGCGCTAAGCTTAATACACGTTCATTAAAACTTAATATACTTAAGTCACGATTGAGGAGCGTCGATATTATTTTTTTCATTTTGGCTTCATATGATGAATGATAGGGATTTTGTTTTGGTATTGTTAACTAACCTTAAATAATCAATCTATTGTAACTTCTTAACGTATATGACGTGTTTTAAACGCTCGCTGGTTTGCACTGGGTAAGCTGTTTTGGAAAGACCTTGCCAACACAAACAAGATCTTTTAATCGTCACCCCCAGCTTAACCTAGGCGCTGACAACAGCCTAGTTTTCGTCAGCAAGATGCCTGATGTCACGACCTTCAACGATATAAATGACTTGTTCAGCAATGTTTTTGGCATGATCCCCAACACGCTCAATTGCGCGTGCAATTGTTATGATGTCCAGTGCAGTTGTAATGGTGCGAGGGTCTTCCATCATAAAGGTAATCAGTTGCCTTATAATCGCCTTGAATTCTTTATCTAACGCGTCATCTTTTCCAATAACCGTTCTTGCTTCGTTTGCATCGAGTCTAGCAAAAGTGTCCAACGCATTTCTGATTTGTGAGCTAGCCGCTTCTGCCAGGTGTTTGATATCGAGTGTTGCTTTGGGGACAGTTACATCTCTCTCTTGAATGCGGCGAATACTTTTTGCCATTTTTTTCACTTCATCGCCAGACCGCTCAAGGTCGGTCACCATTTTACTAATTGACATCACAAGACGTAAATCTGATGCAGTTGGCTGACGTCTTGCAATAATATGGATGCAATCACCATCGATTGACTTCTCAAAGGCATTTACATCTGAGTCATTTTCTAAGATGTCTAACACGGTCTCACTGTTGTTTTCAGTGTATGCTTTTGTCGTTAGATTAATTTGTGTTTCAACTAAGCCGCCCATTTCTAAGACTTTGCTACGCAAGCGTTCTAGGTCTGTATCAAATTGGGTCGAAAGGTGTGTGGTTTCGTTCATCGTTAATCCTAACTCATCGGATAGTTATTGAATTTAGCTGATTCTGCCAGTAATGTAATCTTCAGTTCTTTTATCTTTAGGTTTAATAAAGATATCATTGGTGTTGTTAAACTCAATTAATTCACCTAAATACATATAAGCAGTATAGTCAGACACACGTGCTGCTTGTTGCATATTATGCGTCACAATAACAATCGTGTAGTCTTTTTTTAGCTCATGAATAAGCTCCTCAACACGTGCGGTTGAGATGGGGTCAAGCGCAGAGCATGGCTCGTCAAGTAGCAACACGTTTGGTTTGACTGCCACACAGCGAGCAATACATAAACGCTGTTGTTGACCACCAGATAAACTACTACCACTTTGGTTCAGCTTCTCTTTGACTTCATCCCATAAAGCAGCTTTTTTTAATGCCCACTCAACACGGTCATCCATGTCGCGCTTTGAAAGACGTTCGTACAATCTTACGCCAAATGCAATGTTGTCATAAATCGACATTGGAAATGGAGTTGGCTTTTGGAATACCATACCCACTTTGGCGCGTAGTAGATTGATATCTTGATTTTTATCATGGATATCACTTCCATCCAGCAAAATTTTACCTTCCACCCGTTGCTTAGGGTAAAGCTCATACATCCGATTAAACGTACGCAGTAGCGTTGATTTGCCACAACCAGAAGGGCCAATAAAGGCCGTTACTTTGCTGGCTGGAATATCTAAGTTGACATTTTTTAGCGCATGAAATTTGCCATAATAAAAGTCTAAATGATTCGTTTTTATTTTCGACTGTAGGGTTTCTGTAGACATTCTTAATAATCCTAAATTAACGTTGTACTTGTTCTTGACGGAAAACTGTTCGAGCCAAAATGTTGAGGCCAAGAACAAATAAAGTGATAATTAACGCACCTGCCCAAGCCAAGTGTTGCCAATCATCGTAGGGGCTTAACGCAAATTGATAGATGACAGCGGCAAGGCTCGCCATAGGCTTACTCATGTCAGTGTTCCAGAATTGATTATTGAGTGCGGTAAATAATAGTGGTGCAGTTTCACCACTAATCCGCGCAACACCTAATAATAAACCTGTCAGAATGCCTGCCTTAGCAGAGCGGTAGACAACAATGACAATGACTTTCCAATA
>JAFMCM010000056.1 GCA_017857755.1 Methylophilaceae bacterium
TAGCGTCGCGCTTGAAAATAATGAGGCTGGGTTTAATCTTACATGGGTCTTGCGGTGGCCACCCATGTTGATCAGATTTTGTGGCGATGCCTCGCGCAATGCGCGTTGAAAGTTTTTTGCCAAAGCACTTGATGTTTTATCTCAAATGATTATGATGCAGTTTGTGGAAAAGGATACCCCTCATTTATTAGCGCGTCTGAATCGCTTGATTTTGTTAGCTTTACTTGCTAGCTTTGTGATTGGTGTTGCCTATTTTGCTAGCGCAAAATTAAACAGTGCTCAGCTTGATTCTTCAAGCGCCATACCTGAAGTGGCGGATTTTGTGAGAGATTTTGAAGATCTCGATGATAGCGACCCGTTTTTGATGGCGACCGCTTTACTCAAGGCACCACTGTGTCTTGATTGGCAAGTTGTACGGAGTACCGCTACTTCCCACGCTGCTTTCTCACGTCTTTATTACCGCGCACAGCCTCGCTCTCCACCGTTTCTGTTTTAAATCTAGTTATTCGTCCCTTGCGTTTTTAGCACATGACACTGTGGTGTTTCATGTTGTTCTATGAACGGCTGCATCATCTATCTTCCGACACCAAGCATCCCGCATATGCCCGCTTAGCAACATGGAAATCAACGATTGCATTTTACAAAAGATAACTAGGTTTATTCCACGATTGATGTTTGACCAAAATGAATCATATGAAGGAACGCTATGTTGAAGAAAACCGTTGTTGTTGTATTAATCATCACCAGCACACTATTAAACGCTTGTAATAAGCATGAACAGGATAAGCATGCAGCTTTATTAAAGCTTATCGTTACTCAGCCGCTTCGTAAAGATACCAGCATTATCAAGGAGTATGTGAGCCAGATCCATGCTTTTAAACATATTGAATTGCGCGCATTAGAAAGAGGCTATTTACAAGAGACTTTTGTCGATGAAGGCCAGATGGTAAAAAAAGGGCAAAAAATGTTCAAAATCATGCCTAATTTTTATCAAGTGGATTTACTAAAAGCAAAAGCCGAAGCTGAGCTGGTTCGCATCGAATTTCAAAACACGCAAGCACTCGCTGAGCAAAATATTGTGTCTAAAACAGAGTTAGCCTTAGCGGCAGCTAAGCTAAACAAAGCACAAGCAGAGGTAAAGCTTGCGCAAACCCATTTAGATTTTACCAATATCAATGCGCCTTTCACTGGAATCATGGATCACTTTAATGTGCGTAATGGCAGTCTAGTGGATGAAGGAGAGTTACTCACCACGCTATCTGACATTAGTAAAGTCTGGGTGTATTTCAATGTACCAGAAGCGGAATATTTAGATTATAAAACGAAAAAAGTCGATGCCACGCCGCTCAAAGTGAAGCTAAAAATGGCCAATGGCGAGATTTTTGACAAAACGGGTGTGATTGAAGTCATTGAGGCCGATTTTGACAATAAAACAGGCAATATTGAATTTAGAGCGGTGTTTGATAACCCGCAACAAGTCTTACGTCATGGAGAAACAGGCAATATTCAGGTTGATATTCCTTATCCAAATGCGTTAATGATTCCGCAAAAAGCAACCTTTGAGATTCTTGATAAAACCTATGTCTATGTGGTCAATAAAGACCATAGGCTAAGCCAAAGACTGATTCATATTGCGGCAGAGCTGCCTCATGTTTATCTGGTGAAGGATGGCTTAGCAGAAGACGACCAAGTCTTGATAGAAGGTTTACGTAGAGTGCACAACGGTGAAGCAATTAACCCCAACTTCCAACCTGCTGAAAAAGTGTTGTCTGAATTAGCACTACACGCTGAATAAGCGAGGAAAAGGAATCATGTTTACTATTTTTATTAAAAGACCAGTGATGGCGATTGTGTTGTCACTGATAATTGTTTTTTTTGGGGTGTTGTCAATGATGACACTGCCTACCTCACAGTTCCCTGATATTGCGCCACCGCGTGTCATTGTGTCGCTAGCTTATCCTGGTGCTAGCGCAGATGTACTGGTGCAGTCGTCTCTGATTACTATCGAACGCGCTATTAATGGTGTACCAGGGATGAAATATATTGTGTCGGATGCCACTAGTGCAGGCGAGGCAACCATACAAGTGATTTTTGCCCTAGGCACCGACCCTAATCAAGCCATGGTCAATGTCAAAACGCGCTTAGACCAAGTGATGAGTCGTTTGCCTGAACTGGTTCAGTTAGAAGGGGTTGTCGTTAATCGAGTGCAACCCAGCATGCTGATGTATATCAACTTATTCAGTAAAGATAAAAATACAGATGAGAAGTTTTTATACAATTATGCCAACGTGAATGTGATTCCAGAAATTCAACGGGTCAATGGCATTGCCAGCGCTAAGATTTTAGGTAGCCGCCAATATGCTATGCGTATTTGGCTCAACCCAGACAGGATGCGGGCTTACAAAGTTTCGATTGATGAGGTGATGCAGGCGATTGGCGAACAAAGCATTATTGGTCGCCCTGGTCGTTTGGGTCAAAGCTCGGGGATTGCCGCGCAATCTAAGGAGTATGTCTTAGTGTATCAAGGCCGATACAATAAGCCTGAACAATATGGCGATATTATTATTCGCGCTGATTCTGCTGGCGAAGTCTTAAAACTCAAAGATATTGCCAATATTGAATTAGGCAGTGAGTTCTTTGATATTTACTCTAACAAAGATGGCTTTCCGTCCTCCGCCATTATCTTAAAACAGAATTATGGCAGCAACGCCAGCGATGTTATTGCAGAAGTTAAAGCAAAAATGGAAGAGTTAAAAGGCGCTTTTCCTGCTGGAATGGCGTATGAAATTGATTACGATGTTTCTAAATTTCTCTATGCTTCTATCGATAAAGTGCTACACACCTTAATTGAAGCCTTTATTCTAGTTGCGCTGGTGGTATTTGTTTTCTTAGGGGATTGGCGCTCTACTTTAATTCCTATTTTAGCCGTTCCCGTATCACTGGTTGGTACCTTCTTTTGTATGCAGATGTTCGGTATTACGATTAATCTCATTACCCTGTTTGCTCTCGTGTTGGCGATTGGTATTGTGGTCGATAATGCAATTGTGGTGGTTGAAGCGGTGCATGCCAAAATGGAGGAGCATCCTTTGATGACGCCATATAAAGCCACACAAAAAGTGTTAGGTGAGATTGGTGGTGCGATTGTGGCGATTACCTTGGTCATGACAGCGGTGTTTGTTCCAGTGTCGTTTATGACGGGTCCTGTGGGTGTGTTCTATCGACAGTTTTCAATCACGATGGCGGCATCTATTATTATTTCAGGGATTGTTGCCCTATCACTGACCCCAGTGCTTTGCGCCATGCTGCTAAAAAACAATCATGGGCAAAGCAATACACCAATCAGTTATCTAATTGGTCGGTTTAATCAGGCCTTTGAAAAGTTAACTGGTCATTACACGACTTTTCTCACCCGTATTGTGACATTGCGCCTGATGTCTATGCTTGTATTAGGTGGCTTTGCTTTTGGTACTTTTTATGTCAATCAAACCTTACCTGCTGGCTTTATTCCAGGTGAGGACCAAGGCCAGATTTATGCCATTATTCAAACCCCGCCAGGCTCCACTTTAGAAGCAACTAATCAAGTGGCACTGGCTTTGCAAAAACAAGCGGAAAAAATTGATGGGATTGCTTCTGTATCGGCGCTAGCTGGCTATGAAATATTGACAGAAGGGCGCGGTTCAAATGCGGGTACGTGTTTGATTAACTTGAAAGACTGGTCAGAGCGTGAGCAATCGGTAGCAGAAATCATTGAAGCGCTTGAAGAAAAAACCAAAGATTTTGGCGCAAGAATTGAGTATTTTGAGCCACCTGCAGTGCCAGGTTATGGTGCCGCCTCTGGGTTATCGTTTCGTTTATTGGATAAAACCAACGGTACTGATTATCACGCTTTCGACAAGATTAATCAGGACTTTATTGCCCAGCTTGCTAAGCGTCCAGAATTGAGTGGTTTGTTTACCTTCTATGCGGCAAATTACCCACAATATGAAATTGAGATTGATAATAAAGCCGCCATGCAAAAAGGCGTTTCGATTGGTAGCGCCATGGAGAATTTGAATATCTTGATTGGTAGTACCTATGAACAAGGCTTTATTCGCTTTAATAATTTCTTCAAAGTCTATGTGCAGTCTAGCCCTGAGTTTCGCCGCTATCCATCGGATGTCTTAAATTACTACGTCAAAAATGAAGATGGTGAAATGGTGCCTTACTCGGCTTTTATGAAGTTAATCAAAAAACAGGGTCCAAACGAAATCACCCGCTACAACTTGTATAACTCAGCAACGATTCGTGCCAATGCAGCCAAAGGCTATACAACGGATGATGCTATTCAGGCTGTCCAGTCTGTTGCAAAAGCGACACTACCAAAAGGTTATGCAGTTGGCTGGGAGGGCTTGTCTTTTGATGAGGCCAGACGTGGTAACGAGGCTGTTGTGATTTTTGCTGTTGTGCTGATTTTTGTTTACATGGTATTGGCTGCACAGTATGAAAGTTTTCTATTACCGATGGCCGTCATCCTATCATTGCCTGCTGGTATCTTTGGCTCATTCTTACTGCTGAAAGTGCTGGGTTTATCGAACGATATTTATGCACAACTTGGCATGGTAATGTTAGTGGGTTTACTGGGTAAAAATGCCGTGCTAATTGTTGAGTTTGCTGTACAAAAAAATCAACAAGGGATGACAATTGCCGCAGCTGCCATTGAAGGTGCGAGAGCACGCTTCCGTCCGATTTTAATGACTTCTTTTGCTTTTATTGCAGGCTTAATTCCGTTAGTGCTTGCCACTGGCGCTGGTGCCGTTGGCAACCGTACGATTGGTACTTCTGCATTGGGTGGTATGTTATTTGGTACGGTTTTCGGCGTTATTTTAATTCCAGGCCTATATTACCTTTTTGCCAAAATGACAGAGGGTCAATCACTGATTAAAAACGAGGAGTTCAATCCACTGACTGAAACTTATCACTACACCAGTAATGAGGAAAATGAAAATGAATAGACACTTAATCAAGTGGATTGCAATGGGCTTTGCGGCCTTGAGCTTACAGTCGTGTGCCATTCCACTGTTGAACTTTAAAAAAGCGAACGCGCCATTACCAGCGCAATACGAGCAGAATCAGACGGCTGAACAGCGCGCGCATCCGAACACGGATGCACAACATCGACAACAACCGCCGGCGGCGCTGATGCGCTGGCAGGATTTCTTTGAGGACCAAACACTGACGGCTTTGATTGATACAGCAGTCAACAATAACAAGGAAGTGAAGCAATTAATCGCGCGTATTCATATGGCACAGAATGAGATTCAAGCAAGAAAAGGTGAGTACTTACCATCTGTCAATGTGACTGCTGGTGCTGGTGGTGAACGCTCTGGTCAATTCACTCGAAATGGTGCGGTTGAGGAAAACTTGGAGGTTAAGGAAGGTCGAGCTTTTCCTAAATTTGTTGGTGACTATCAATTGAGTTTGCAAGCCACTTGGGAGTTAGATGTCTGGAAGAAATTGCGCAATGCCACACAAGTATCAGTATTGGACTACATGGCTACAGTGGAAGGTAAAAATTTCTTAATGACAAATTTGGTTGCTGAAGTTGCCAATGCTTATTACGAATTGCTGACCTTGGATAATCAATTGGCAAACTTGGATAACAATATTCAAATTCAACAAAATGGTTATGAAGTGGTAAAAGCACTCAAACAATATGGCCGTGCCAATGCGTTGGCAGTCAACCGCTTTGAGGCTGAGGTGAGTAAAAATAAAAGTAATCGTTATACAATCAAACAACAGATTGTTGAAACTGAGAATCGCATCAACCTACTTTTAGGTAGAACGCCTCAGCCGATTAAGCGTGAGTCTGCGAGTTTTATGTCACGTTCGCCTAGGGTATTAGATGCGGGCATCCCTTCCCAATTGTTGGAAAACCGACCTGATATTAAAAAAGCGGAGCTGGAAATGGCGGCAGCCAAGCT
>JAFMCM010000057.1 GCA_017857755.1 Methylophilaceae bacterium
CCCCAACGGCATTGGGTTCTCCTGAAATGTGCTTCAACTCAACAGACAAATCGATGGTATTAACAATATCAATCGCTATCTTATTGCGGAGTTCTTTGATATCGTCGCGAATCCCAAAGCCAATTTTTTGAATGTTAGCATTACTTAAGATTGCGCTAGCGGCTGAAACGGCTGCCTCAAACTGGGTAGGGAATAGGTATGCCTTTGATGTGGTTGATAGCTGAATTAACGCAGGTCCTGCACTCATCTGACCTTTGCGAAAAGTCGGTTTAGTTTCGGTATCGAATCCGAGTCTTGCTTCATGACACAAAGCAGCTAAAGCTTGTTCCGCATCAGCCTGATTTTCTACGATATGAATGTTAGAAAAATCAAGCTCACTGTATAAGGGGTATGTACTGATTTCTTCTTTGGTTGGTCGATGCATGTGATTTTTGATTAATGTGAGAGTTAAACTTCATCATAACATTAAGTCAGTTGATGGTAGGTAAACTGCATCGCGTCAGGCATACCTTTTTGGCTTTTACGCGTGGCTTTCTTTTGCTATCAGCTAAAAAAGTCAGCAAGGAAACGCATCTCTGATATCACGCCAACTAATACACCAATCCATTGATCTGCATATATAAAATTTTTTTATATGCAGCGCTTTTGCCCATATTGCTACAGATCAGTCTCCCATTCCGCTATGCCTTAACAGTGCATCCATACTAGGCTCTCTGCCTCTAAATGCCACAAACGATTCCATAGCAGGCCTTGAGCCGCCTTTAGCCAATACTTCAGATTTGAAGCGACTACCAGCCTCTTCTGACAATACGCCGAGCTCTTCAAACAAGCTATAAGCATCAGCAGATAAAACTTCTGCCCATTTGTAGCTGTAGTAGCCAGCAGCATAGCCGCCTGCGAAAATGTGACTAAAGCTGTTTGGAAAGCGGTTCCATTTGGGTGGGCGGAGGACTGCAACTTCATCTCTAACTTGTTCGATGATATCTAAGGCAGTTAAATTGCCATTCGGATCAAAATCACCATGTAGGCGCATGTCGAATAGTGAAAATTCAATTTGTCTAACCATTTGCATACCTGCTTGGAAGTTTTTAGCAGCAATCATTTTGTCAAATAGTGCACGTGGCAAGGGTTCGCCAGTGTCGACATGTGACGTCATAATGCGGAGCACTTCCCATTCCCAGCAGAAGTTTTCCATAAATTGACTAGGCAATTCAACCGCATCCCATTCCACACCTGAGATGCCTGAAACGCCGTATTCATCCACTTGTGTGAGCATATGGTGTAAGCCATGCCCAAATTCATGGAACATGGTGGTTACTTCGTCGTGAGTAAACAAGGCAGGCTTGTTGCCAACTGGTGCTGAGAAATTGCAGGTTAAAAAAGCAACAGGTAATGCAATACCATTAGCCGTTTTGCGGCGAGTAATACAAGTGTCCATCCACGCGCCGCCTCGTTTATTTTGGCGGGCATATAAATCTAAATAGAAATAGGCAATTGGTTGATTGGCTTTGTCTTTGATGACATAAAACGCAGCATCTTCGTGCCAAAGCGGCGTTTCTGCTTTTTGCACGCTTACCCCAAAAATTGTCTCAGTTACTTTAAATAAGCCAGCCAAAACTTTTTCTTCAGGGAAGTACTGCTTCACTTCTTGGTCAGAAAAGGCATATTTATCTTGCCGTAATTTTTCGCTTACAAAGCTAACGTCCCAGGCTTGCATATTATCTAAACCCAATGTTTTGGCATATGCGGTGAGTTCCTGTATATCACGCTCTGCATAGGGTTTTGCACGTTGCGCTAAGGTATCTAAAAAGGCAATCACCTGTGCTGGCGTGTCAGCCATCTTGGTGGCGAGGGACAATTCGGCAAAATTGTTAAAGCCTAGCATGTTAGCTTCTTCTTTTTTGAGCTTAAGGATGTTGCTGATTAAGTCGGTGTTATTCCACTCTGGCTTGCTTAGCTCTGAAGCGCGGGTTGAGTAAGCACGATAAAGCGTTTCACGTAGAGTGCGGTTTTCAGCGTATTGCATCACAGGTAGATAGGAAGGAAAATGCAGGCTGAACTGATAGCCTGATTTTCCAGTGGCTTTGGCAGCATCAGCTGCCGCTTCAATGGCATCATCTGGTAAGCCAGCCAATTCCTCAACGGTTTCAACGTTATGCGTGAAATCGTTAGTGTTGTCCATGATGTTTTCTTCGAACTTGCTACTAAGTTTCGATAATTGCTCTAAGATTGCCTTAAATCTGACCTTTTCATCGGCTTTTAACTCGGCGCCACCAAGCTTGAAGTCACGCACTTCGTGATTAATAATGGTTTGTTGTGTGACAGTTAATTTTGAAAACTCACTACCAGTCTGTATCGCTTTAAACTTCTCATATAAGCGTTCATCTTGCGATAAATCACTACCAAAATCAGTTAATTTCTGTAAATTATCATTATAAGCCTCACGCAATGCTGGGCTGTTCACTACTGCATTCATATGGCCAATCTGGCTCCAAGCACGACCTAGCTTTTCGCTATGGTCTTCTAGTTTGAGCGCAAAGTTTTCCCAAGTTGGCTCCTCTTGACTGGTTGCGAGTTGTTCAACTAAGGCGCGTCCTTCACTGATTAAGCGGTCAATGGCTGGGCTAACATGTTCAGGTTTGATTTCATTAAATTGAGGTAGACCAGAAAAATGCAATAGTGGGTTTGTTGACAAAGTTTTTCCTTAAAAAGCGGTTAATTGACTAAGCGTAGACATAATGGATAACGATAGGTTTCATCTTATATTAGTACAGATGGCGACAATCATACAAAAAACAATATTAGCCTACCAAATCCTATTCATGATTAGTCCCGATTACTTTCCAACAGTATTGCCTCACAGAGCAGTGTCGCCATTATAATGGCGGTTCTAAAGTTGGATGCTTTTTCATTTGGTCAGTACGCGTATTGTCTTTTTTAGCACCCAAACAGTTAGACAAAAGGCTTAGACAATATGACGATATTTTGCTCATCACGACTGACTACAATTCCTTTTGTTATGGAGTGCCCTCCTTGCTCTTCAAGTTTAAAGATTTAATTTTTTGACTTGCATCTCAGTTTTTGCAAGGTCATCCATTTTAAGGATTCTATTAACCACTTTAGTGACCTTGTTGAGATTGGTTTGTAAAATTCTTTGCTTTACGCTCAATATTTGACTTGGATGCATCGAGAACTGTCGTAAACCCATTCCGAGTAATAACTTAGTTAATTGAATATCGCCCGCCATTTCACCACAAACAGAAACCGATTTTCCTAGTTTTGCTCCAGCCTCAATAGTATTTGCAATCAGAAATAGCACTGAAGGATGCAGTGAGTTGTATAAATGCGCTACTGTGCTGTCAGTTCGGTCAACAGCCAGTGTGTATTGCGTGAGGTCATTAGTGCCGATAGAAAGGAAATCTAGTTCACGTGCGAATGCTTTAGCGTTAAGCGCAGCTGCAGGAATCTCGATCATACCGCCTAATTGAATATGTTGATTGAATGGAATATTCTCTTTTATTAAAGTCTCTTTGGCATGCGCTAATAATAATTTTGTTTGCCTTAGTTCAGATAGTGAGGTGAGCATGGGGATTAAGATTTTGATATTGCCGTAATGCGAGGCGCGTAAAATTGCACGAAATTGCGTGTGAAAAATATGTGGCTCAGTTAAACAAAGTCTAACTGCACGCAGGCCTAGTGCTGTGTTCGATGTCTCGATATTGCTGAGGTTCGCCTGTTTATCTGCTCCAAGATCAAGTGTGCGAATAATCACCGCCGATTTTTTCATGGCAAGCGCCACATTTTTATACGCTATAAATTGCTCCTCTTCATCAGGTGGTAAGCTTCGGTTCATGTAAAGAAACTCTGTACGAAACAGTCCAATACCTGTTGCCCCTGACGCGTGAATTTCAGCAATACTTTCGTCGCTTTCAATGTTGGCAAGCAAAGTAATTGCGGTTCCATCTACCGTTTTGGTAACGGTAGCCTTAATCAGGCTAAGCTTTTGTTGTTCTAGTTGCCACTGTTGCTGACGTAGAACATATTGATCTAAAATTTCTTTACTTGGATTGACGATGACAACGCCTTGGCTACCATCGACAATAATTACTTCATCTTCTTTGATTAAATCACGTGCTCTTTGTAGTGCAATAATTGAAGGAATATTTAAGCTACGCGCGAGAATAGCAGTATGAGATGTTGCGCCGCCAACGTCGGTAATAAAGCCAGCAAATTGATTGTGTTTGAACTGGATTGCATCTGCAGGGGAAATGTCATGGGCGACTAAAATAATGTCTTTACCGTTGTTTTGTTTAGAGCCATTATTTAACTTGGCTCTTTGATGGCCAAGCAATACTTTCAGCATGCGCTCGACGACTTGAATCACGTCTTGTTTGCGCTCACGTAAATAGGCATCAGTAAATGTATCAAATTGCTCGATAATCATATCCAGTTGTAACTTAATCGCCCACTCTGCGTTACATTGTTCCTGGCGGATTATTTTCTTTGTACCGTCTAAAAATGATTTGTCAGCCAGAATAGCAAGATGGGTGTTTAGAAAAGCGTGTAAATCACCCACTAAAGACTTTGGCAAAGCTTTGTGGATGGCATTTAAGTCATTTTTGACCGATTTAATCGCTTCATTAAAGCGTTTAATTTCAGCAGCAATTCCCTTTTCAGGGATTTCATAATGGGCTACCTCTAATAGCGCATTGGAGATTAAGTGTGCTTTGCCAATGGTAATGCCACTGGAGACGGCCACGCCGTGTAAACTAAAGCTAGACAATTATCCCCCCTCGTCGAAGGCGTTATTGATTAGTGCCTTCAGCGCTGTTAATGCTTCAACTTCATCCTGGCCATTGGCTTCTATTTCTATCGTAGCTCCTTTTGCTGCAGCTAACATCATGACACCCATGATACTTTTCCCATTTACGCGTTTATCGTTGCGTGTAACGGCAATATCACTATTAAACTTGTTGGCAATCTGGGTAAATTTAGTTGAGGCGCGCGCATGCAAACCTAGCTTATTGATGATTTCTATATTTTCTTTAATCATAAAGGCACACAACCTTTCTCGTTAAAATGAAGGATGCTTTCTTGTCCGTTATTCATTGTTTTATTTAAGCAATCTTCTAGTGACAAATGGCGATTACTAAGAGCTTCGATTAGCATTGGTAAGTTTAGACCAGAGATACCATGGGATTGGCGCATGCTGACCAGTTTTGTTGCAATGTTGCAAGGAGTGCCGCCAAAAATATCAGAAAGGATTAATACGCCTTCACCTGAGTCTAATTCAATTGCCATTTGCTTAGCTTGTTGTAGGAGTGCTTCAGGTTCAACATCGCCTTTTACTGCTAATGCGCTTAGCTGTTGCGGTGTTTCACCTAGCATATGGGTGGCGCAAGCGATTAAACTATCACCAAGCTTTTCATGCGAAATAATTAAAATACCAATCATATTAGGCGGTTCTCTTTATAGAAATAAGCAATAAGCTTTTAGTTATTTTAGTCCAATTCACGATGGCGAATGATGACTTTATATTTTGATGCTTTGAAATAAGCATTTAATTGTTCTACAAAATAAACAGAGCGATGTTGGCCACCAGTGCAGCCGATGCCTATAGTGAGGTAGCTACGAT
>JAFMCM010000003.1 GCA_017857755.1 Methylophilaceae bacterium
GGATTAAGCTTATATTTTTTAACCGCGTCTGCCACTTTTGCTGCGGGCAGTTTACCCTCGTCGCTTAACGCTTTTAGTGCGGCAACAACGACATAATAACGGTCGACTTCAAAGAAATCACGCAAGGCTTCACGGCTATCAGAGCGACCATAGCCATCTGTGCCTAAGGCAACGAATGCGTTTGGCACAAAGCGCTGAATCTGCTCGGCGAAACTCTTCATATAATCGGTTGAAGCAATCACTGGCCCTTGCGTGTCTTTTAAACATGCGGCTACATAGCTTATACGTTGTTTTTTCTCTGGGTTAAGCATATTCCAACGATCACAATCTAAGCCTTCGCGACGTAGTTCGGTAAAGCTTGTCGCACTCCAAACATCAGCGGATACGCCCCAGTCACGTTCGAGCAACTCAGCCGCTGCGATGACTTCACGAAGAATAACGCCGCTACCCATCAGCTGTACTTTTTCGCCTTTTGCTTTTGATTTGCTGAAGCAATACATACCTTTTAATATGCCAGCTTCACAATCCTTAGGCATTGCAGGATGGCTATAGTTTTCATTCATTAGCGTGATGTAGTAGTACACATCTTCTTGGTTTTGCACCATGCGGCGTAGACCTTCTTGGATAATGACAGCAAGCTCATAAGAAAAGGTCGGGTCGTAAGAGACACAGTTTGGAATAGTGGCCGACAACAGATGGCTATGACCATCTTCATGTTGTAAACCTTCACCATTTAAGGTGGTACGACCTGCAGTGGCACCCAACAAGAATCCGCGTGCACGACTATCGCCTGCCGCCCATGCAAAATCACCAATACGTTGGAAGCCAAACATAGAGTAGTAAATGTAGAATGGAATCATTTGTGCGCCGCTGACACTGTAGGAGGTCGCCGCAGCTAGCCAGCTGGAGAATGCTCCAGCTTCATTAATGCCTTCTTCAAGAATTTGGCCTGTTTTCAGCTCTTTGTAATACATGACTTGGTCAGAATCTTGTGGCTCATATAATTGACCAATAGAGGAGTAAATACCTAACTGACGGAACATGCCTTCCATACCAAATGTACGGGCTTCATCGGGTACAATTGGGACAACATATTGGCCGATTTTTTTATCACGAACTAACGTTGAAAGGATACGCACAAATGCCATCGTGGTGGAAATTTCGCGCTCCCCTGTCGCACCTAACATATTTTCAAAAGCAGATAATTCAGGGACGGTTAGCGCATTGCCTTTTTGTCTACGCTTAGGCACGTGACCGCCCATTGCGGCCTTGCGCTCTGCCATATATAGCATTTCTGGGCTATCTGCATCAGGTTTGTAATACGAAAGATTTTCAACTTGCTCATCAGTCAGTGGCAAATTAAAGCGGTCGCGGAATTTTTTCAGCGATTGAATATCCATACTTTTCTGTTGGTGTGTTGTATTTTGCCCTTCACCAGCATCACCCATACCGTAGCCTTTAACTGTTTTAGCTAAAATCACGGTTGGTTGGCCTTTATGATTAACAGCAGCGTGATACGCAGCATAGACTTTATGAGGGTCATGACCGCCACGGTTTAAACGCCAAATGTCATCATCTGACATGGCTGCTACCATTTCTTTTAGCTCGGGATATTTGCCAAAAAAGTGTTCGCGTGTATAGGCGCCACCTTTTTGTTTAAAGTTCTGATACTCACCATCGACACATTCTTCCATGCGTTTTTTGAGTAGGCCATCTTTATCCATCGCTAATAATGGATCCCAGTAAGAGCCCCAGACCACTTTTAAAGCATTCCAGCCTGCGCCGCGGAAATTAGATTCTAACTCTTGAATGATTTTGCCATTGCCACGTACTGGACCATCAAGGCGCTGTAAATTACAGTTAATCACAAAGATTAAATTGTCTAAACCTTCACGGGCTGCTAATGAAATCGCACCTTGTGATTCTGGCTCGTCCATTTCGCCATCGCCACAGAAAACCCATACTTTGCGATTGCTGGTATCGACGATTCCGCGGTTATGCAGATACTTTAGAAAGCGTGCTTGATAAATCCCAGCTAATGGACCAATTCCCATTGAGACAGTTGGGAATTGCCAGAAATCGGGCATTAACCATGGATGAGGGTAGCTAGACAAGCCATTGCCGCCTGTTTCTTGACGGAAATTGTCCATTTGCTCCTCGGTAAATCGGCCTTCTAAATAGGCGCGTGCGTAAACGCCTGGGGAAGAGTGGCCTTGGAAGTAAATACAGTCGCCACCAAAATCTTCGTTTGCCGCGCGGAAGAAGTGATTAAAACCAACGTCATATAAAGTAGCTGCTGACTGGAAACTGGCAATATGCCCACCAACACCTGGTGATTTTTCATTAGCTCGCAAGACCGTCATGATGGCGTTCCAGCGAACGAGCGCACGAATACGGCGTTCCATTTCTGGGTCGCCAGGCAGTTTAGCCTGTAAGTGTGTTGGGATAGTGTTCACATAAGCGGTCGTTGCATTATAGGGTAGGTTGCTACCTGAGCGTCGCGCTTGGTCAATCATTTCTTCTAACAAGAAGTGGGCGCGATCAGTGCCTTCGTTTTCGATAACAGACAATAATGCGTCTAACCATTCTTGCGTTTCTTGTGGGTCTGTTTCAGTTAAGCCCGTTTGCGGATTTGTTGCCATGCTTTGAGGTTTCTCCGTATTGCGGTTTATTACGCCTTATTTTCTTGGAATGCGGCGAAATGACGCATGAGTAGTGTTGAATATACAAAATGATAGTTTCGCTTTATTCAGCTTTTTGGTCAAGTTAAAACATCGTTACGCACGCGCTTGCCACGGCTTTGTTGCGGAATATTGCTAAGGACTGCCAATGAGTTCTTCTATCAATTGGGTAGTTAAAGTATGCAAAATGACGTCAATTTGCGCTAAAAGCTATTAATTGTGTAAATTACATTGCTGTTATAGGGGCGGTGTTAGTGGTCATTTTAACTCAAGAGGCTTAAGGCTAAGTAGATGGCTGCAATCAGGCATAAAATTGAAAATCCTTGATTACACAGATGTTTGGGAATTTTCTCTGCAATAACTTTTGTGCTGATTAGCATTGTTAATGTTGTCGTTGTGGCAAAAGGAATGGCCAAACTCCAATTGAATGTACTTGATTGAATATGGCTACTGATACTGCTTAAGCTAATCAGGCAGACGGTTGTTAATGTCGTTGCGACAACTGTTGCATGGTTGAAATTGCTGATTTTATTGAGACTGGGTACAATTAAAAATCCGCCACCCAAGCCTAGTAATCCAGAGAGTAATCCTGATATTCCTCCTGTAGCAATCAACTGTTTTGTGCAAGATGCTGTCCAAAATAACTTTGCAGTTACTGGATTAAGCATACAGGCAGGTAATGAATTTAATTGCCCATCGTCAATATTCTGTCTATTTGCATGTTGCCAGCTGCGAACGCAGATTAAAAGCAAAGTTGAAATCAGGGCAATGCTTAATACTTGATTTGGTAATTTTTCTGCTAATTTAACGCCGAATGGCGCCAACACAAACCCTGATATCGCCATCAAAAGTGCTGCTTTATAACGCACCTTTTTGTTGAATAAGCCTTGCAAAGCGCCAACAGCTGCTGCACTTAATACGGCAAGCAGCGCGATGGGCGTAGCTTGATAAATGCTGATATTGAAAAAAGAGACCAGTAAGGGAATGGCAATCATTGCTCCGCCAGCGCCTGTTAGCGCTAAAACAAAGCCAACAGCAACACCAAGACATGCGCTGATGATTTGAATTTCTAACATGTGGATTTCTTTATTGCTTTGTGTTGATTTTTCGATAAAGCTTTGTTATTAAACATTTGTTCTGGAAAAAGTGACTTAACTTATTTGTCAACCAGTTTTGTTTTGTTGGGGCAGTGTTTGGATTGACTTTCTGCTGAGCTAAAGTATGTAAATTGGTTGCACGCATGCCTGTTCTGCAAAAGCCTAGCATTGGTGTTGGTGTATTAGTGACGAAATGTACGCAAGCGGTGATGTCACCTTCTTTGATGTTATTGGGAATAACTGGAATATGTATATAGTGTAAGCCTGCTTTTTCTGCTGCTGATTGGAGAATGATACTTGCAGGCTGATTGGCGCCACCCTCATTATCTGGGCGCGCATTGATTATTGCTTTGTATCCTAAAGCAGCAATTTCTGCTATGTCTTCAGGGTTGATTTGTGGCGCGCTACTAAATATTTCAGAATGCTTGGTAATCGATAATGTCATCTTATTTCCTTAAATTAAGCTTTTTTGCAAAATTGTTCAGCCAGCACGTTAATAATGGCAATGGCAGGTTTGCTAGTGACGCGGTAATAAATGTTTTTACCTTCGCGTCTTGTTTCTACCACTTGATTTTCGCGCAGTACGGTTAATTGTTGAGAGAGCGTCGGTTGTTTGATTTCAGTTAATGCTTCCAACTCTCCTACGGGTAGTTCGCCTTGTGACATATGGCACAGTAGTAATAGTCTGTCTGCATTCGCTAATACTTTTATTAGTGTGGTTGCTTCATCTGCTGATTCACGCAACACTTCAAGATTGTTTGATTGGGTCATGATTTTCTCAATATCACTAAATATCTTATCATTTAATATAATATATTATTATATAATATAAAACAATATAATTTACAGGATGCTGGAGGGGTGAAAAATGTTTAAACAATTGTTCGATGAGGTTTCATCAACATTGACATACATACTGATTGATGACGAAACAAGAGCGGCGGTTATTATCGATCCAGTTGATCGATATATCAATCATTACATCGCTTTAAGTCGACAGTTGAATATTCAATTGCGATATGCCTTAGATACGCATGTGCATGCCGACCATATCACAGCGAGCGGTAAGCTTAGAAACTTGCTAGGCTTACAAACAGGGGTAAGCGAGTTATGTGGTGCGGAAAATGTAGATTGGCAACTAAAAGATGGTGATATGGTGACATTTGGACGAGAAACAATCCGCGTTATTGCTACGCCAGGCCATACTGCAGGTGGTTTATCCTTTTTGTGGCTTGGTCAGTTGTTTACGGGTGATGCACTATTAATTAATGGCTGTGGGCGAACTGATTTTCAAGGTGGTGATGCGGGTGTTTTGTTTGATAGTATTACGCAACGAATCTTCACGCTGCCAGATGAGACGTTGATTTACCCTGGACATGATTATCAGGGGTATCGTGTCAGTAACGTGGCACAGGAAAAATTGACTAATACACGCTTGGCTAAACAGTCTAGAGAAGCGTTTATCAGTATGATGGCTGCATTAAATTTACCCAAGCCGTCAATGATTGATGTTGCTGTGCCAGCCAATCGTCAATGTGGTGTTGATGTGGTCGATAGGGACAAAGTCAATCACCTAACTTAAATACGTGCTTGAACAATGCACTAAACAGCTTAAACATGAATTGAGGAATCCAAATGCAAACGGCAATAGAGAATTTAGATTGGTTATCGATTTTTCCTGATTTGACTGCGCTTGAAGCATCTGCGAAAGAGGCCTTGCTCAAACATGCACGTTTAGTTGAAGCGCCAGTTGGTACGGTAGGCTATCGAGAAGGTGGACACTGTGGCGCCTACGTGATGCGATTGGCAGGGCAGTCGCGGGTATTTAAGGTCTCAGCTAGTGGTCGCGAAATATTGCTTTATCGTGTGCATGGCGGAGAAACTTGCGTGATTACAACGACTTGTTTATTGGGAAATAGCGATTATCCTGCATCAACAGTAGTTGAAGAGGCGATTACTGATATTATTATTCCTTCGAACGCCTTTAATCAGTTGATGATTGATTCAAAAGTTTTTCGTACGTTTGTGATGGCAAATTATGGCGCTCTAATTAGTGACTTAATTGTGTTATTGGATGAAGTGGCATTTCATCGTATTGACGCACGTTTGGCTAAATTGTTTTTAGAAGCTGGCACTAATCCTATTAAAAGGACGCATCAGCAATTTGCGGACGAACTTGGCACTGCACGCGAGGTGGTGAGCCGCCAAGTTAAGCGGTTTGAACAAAATAAATGGGTGGCACTTGGACGCGGTCAAGTCGATATTCTTGACCGTGCTGCTTTGACCAAATTGGCACAAACTTAAATTGTGTGCATGCATAATGGCGTTATGAGGCGGACAGTACAGCATGCTTATTGAATGCAAGCATTAAACTATTGAATAGCGCAGTGGTTGCATTGCCCTTTGACTTGCTCAAACCCTTTGACAGTTGCCAAGCCTTTAACATCTGTAAAGTTGGCGTTATCAACATCAGCATCAGTTAAGTTTGCTCCTGTTAAATCCGCTCCTGTTAAATCTGCTGAAACTAAATCAGCGCGATTTAAGTTGGAATTGCGCAAGTTTGCGCCTTTTAAATTGCCAAACGGAAATGCGGCAATGTTCAAATCCGCATCTTCAAAGTTTGCGCCTTCAAAATTACCACCAATGGAATCAAATTTCATTTGCCCCATTGGTTGATTGCCGATATCTAAACCGAATCGGCCTTTTCGAGCATCAACACCACTCATATCAACTTTGCCTAGCGTGCCAATAACGCGTGCGTTTACCATTGTTGCATTTCTGAAGACACTGTGATCAAAAATGGGCTGAAAAATAATCGCGTTAGTTAAATCTGCGCTACTAAAGTCTGCGTTTTCAATACGCGCTAAATTTAAATATGCACCTCGCATATTGCTACCAATCAGTTTAGTGCCTTTGAGTTCTGCACCAAAAAAGCTAACATTTTGCATATTGCAGTGGCTCAAATCCATGCCATTAAAAATGAGATAGCTTGCGTCGCGGTTGCTCAAATCACAGGATTGACTGTTAATCTGTTTTAAAGCTTCTGCTTGCGTGATTTTTGTTCTAGCAATTTCAGCTTTATTGGCATAAAAATTAGTCGCTTGACTAATCATCTCGTCTTGCTCGAATAAAAACGCATCTCTAGAAGATGCTAATGCAAAGCAATATTTTTGGCCTTTGTATATTTCGTTGATGGAGCAGTCAGTTTTTTTATACACACCTTTTGATAAAGCATAAGTGCAATAGTCATCAAATGCGCCTATTTGGGACGTATCAGGCGTTGCCATACAAGACATTGTGCTCATGATGAATGCAATGGTAGTCACAATAACCTTAATGAATCTCATGCGAGCTCTCCAGTCCGTTTTGGGTCGATTCGTTTTCTTGATGAACTTGATATATTTCACATTTCATAATTATGTAATTATACAGCTGCAACAAGCATCAATACGGTAACTATAGTCACAAAGCCAATTTTTACGGTTTCTCAACCTACTCAACTTGCTTTATATGGCATTCTAGCCTCAGTTAATTTGTTCACTGACTTTAAAATTAAGGCAGGTGCTGCGGTGAAGCTGTTCTATAATGACGTGAAATATAATTAAAAGGAAACCTCATTGTTAACAGCAATCTACCAACAACTCATTCAGTTGTTTGCCAAGCCTGAAATAAATGCCGCACAAGCTTGGCTGGCGAGTGGATTGGAGGTAAAGCATATTTTTTGGATGTATGCCACCCCAGTTAATATGCAACTTGGACGTGATAGTTATTTTTTAACGAACCCAGCTACGACCGTTGTCACAGATGAAGAGAGTTTTGCGTTGATGGCGACTTTAAATCAGCATTTTGCAGGCTTGGGCTATTATTTTTACTTACATCAACATGTTTGGTTTTTAGGCTTAGATGTCAATCCTGATATCACCACAACGCCGATTCATTTGGTTAGCAACCAAGATATTGCTGATTTTTTACCACAAGGAAATGGTGCTTTAGCTTGGAACGCCTTACAAAATGAGATTCAAATGTTACTGTTTAGTCATCCAGTGAATACAGCGCGTGAGGAGCAAGGTTTGCCCGTGCTGAATAGCTTGTGGTGTTATGGCTTAGGTGCTTGTATTCATTAAAATATGCAAAAGACCATCATTCAAAGACGGGTTGATGACGTCGTTGTCAATCGCTTAGTTGAGAAAGGGGTTTCACCTTTGTTGGCGCGGCTTTATGCAGCACGAGGTGTGGATGATACAGCGGATTTATCGGTTTCGTTAAATCATCTTATTTCACCTAATCAACTTACTAACAGTGCAATAATGGCGAGTTTGTTAGCCGATGCAATTGCAGAAAAAAAGCAGATATTAATCGTTGGCGATTATGATGCGGATGGCGCAACAGCGACGGCAGTTGCGGTAAAAGGTTTGTTGTCTATGGGTGCGCAGGTTGATTTCTTGGTGCCTAATCGCTTTGAATACGGCTATGGGCTAACACCTGAGATTGTTCAGCTGGCGGCCACAATGTCTCCTGATGTTATTGTGACCGTGGATAACGGCATTGCCAGCGTTGATGGGGTTGCTGAGGCAAATAAGCTCGGCATACAGGTCTTAATTACCGACCACCATTTGCCTAGCGATGAAACACCACAAGCGGCTTGCATCGTGAATCCCAATCAACATGGTTGTGGTTTTGCGAGTAAAAATTTAGCTGGTGTCGGTGTTATGTTTTATGTCTTGCTGGCATTGCGCGCAGAGCTGCGTGAACGTGGCACATTTACTGAAAAACAAGAGCCTAACTTAACTGAATTATTAGATTTAGTCGCGTTAGGGACGGTTGCAGATTTGGTCAAATTAGATGCAAATAACCGCATTTTGGTCGAGCAAGGTTTGCGGCGCATACGCGCTGGTGCTTGCAGTGCAGGCATCACTGCTTTGTTGAAAGTGGCTGGTCGCGACCAATCACAAGTCAACACCCAAGATTTAGGTTTTTATATTGGACCGCGACTTAACGCGGCAGGACGACTGGATGATATGCGTTTGGGAATACAGTGTTTATTAGCTGGCGAAAACGAAGCCATAACAATCGCACAATCACTACATGATTTAAATATTGAGCGCCGCAGTATCGAATCCAGTATGCAAGATGAAGCCTTGGTCAGTTTGAATGAAATATCTGTTGGCGACCAGTACAGCATTAGCTTGTTTGAACCAACCTGGCATCAAGGTGTGGTTGGTATTTTAGCTTCGCGAATTAAAGAGCAATATCATCGGCCTGTGATTGCCTTTGCTGAAGTAGAGGATGGCTTATTGAAAGGTTCTGGTCGCTCGATTGCTGGTTTGCACCTCAGGGATGCGCTCGATATGGTGACAAAGCGATACCCGAATTTAATTATTACGTTTGGTGGTCATGCGATGGCTGCTGGCCTGAGTATCGAGCAAAGTCGTTTTTTTGATTTTCAAGCGGCTTTTGAGAAGATTGTGCGAACGTTATTAACGCCAGCGGATTTGCAGGCAATTATTCAAACGGACGGTGGTTTTTCAGCGGATGAAATGACCTTGCATCATGCGCAATTGATTGCCCATCAAGTTTGGGGGCAAGGATTTACACCACCGCTGTTTAATGACCTTTTTACTGTAATTACCCAGCGTGTTGTAGGCGGTAAGCATTTGAAACTTCTATTGGAAAAGCAAGGCAAGCGCTTTGATGCCATCTATTTCGGACAAACGGCGTTATTAGGTGATGAGATTGAGGCCGTTTATCAACTGCAGGTCAATCACTATAACAATGTGCAATCGTTGCAGTTACAGCTGTTGCATGTGTTGAACGCCTAAAAATGAGTCCCTGCTATATAATGTTGCATCTATGAATAATGTCGCACGTATGAAAAAAACCGCCAAAAAATTTGTTATTGCTAATTGGAAAATGCATGGCAACCTCGAGCAAAATCAATCTTTGTTAACTCACTATGTAAACCAATTAAATAGTCTCAAGCAGACGCAAGTTGTTGTTTGCGTGCCCTATCCTTATCTAAGTCAAGTGCAAAGCGTGTTGGAACATACAGACCTTGCGTGGGGTGCGCAAAACTTAGCTAAAAATCTAAATGGGCCATTTACAGGAGAAGTTAGTGCAGAAATGTTGAAAGATTTTGGTTGCGAATATGTGATTCTAGGGCATTCAGAACGAGCAACAGCTTATTGTGAATCGGATGAAAATATTGCTCAAAAATTCATGATGGCTAAACAACACGGTATAACGCCCATTTTATGCGTTGGCGAGACCTTGATTGAACGCGAAGCTGGCGTGATGGAACTAAAAGTTGGAAAGCAGCTCGATACAATTATCGATTTATATGGGGTTGATGTTTTTAATGATGCAATTGTATCTTATGAGCCGATATGGGCCATTGGTACAGGTCTGGCCGCATCTCCTTTGCAAGCTCAAGCCATGCATCAATTCATCTTTGATAAGCTAACCCAGTCGAAAGAGGCTCAAAAGAATCGTGTAAAAATCCTCTACGGAGGAAGCGTAAATCCGCAAAATGCGTTACAATTATTCAAAGTTGAAAATATTGATGGTGGGCTAGTAGGTAAATGTTCTCTTAGCGCACCAGCGTTTGAAGATATCTGTCAAGCAGCGGAATTATCTGTTGGTTGATTTTTTTTATGGTTGACAGGCTAAATAATAGGTAAAAAATGGAAAACATCATTACAGTCGTGCATGTATTAGCGGCCGCAAGTTTAATTGGATTGATTTTATTACAGCACGGCAAAGGTGCTGATATGGGTGCTGCTTTTGGTAGTGGCGCCTCAGGTAGTTTGTTTGGCGTGAGTGGTTCATCGAACTTTCTGAGTCGAGCAACATCAATCAGTGTGCTTGTATTTTTTGTAACGAGTTTGGCTTTGGCGTACATCGCTAGTCATAAATCTAGCGCAAGTAGCGTGATTCAGGCTCCTGTGGCGACGGTTAACACGAGTGTAAAAGAATCCCCGCCAGCGCAAACTGCGCCTGTTGCTGGTACTGCGGAGGATGTTCCTAATTAAATTTAGGTTAATTCCTAAATTTACATGCCGTCGTGGTGGAATTGGTAGACACGCTATCTTGAGGGGGTAGTGACGAAAGTCGTGAGAGTTCGAGTCTCTCCGTCGGCACCAGGTTGATGATTGGTGTATTGCTTGAGTGGCTTCATTACAAATGAAGCGAATGAAAAGATTAAAGTGTAAAGACAGGTTAGTTCAAAAGACAGCCGCAAGAGATACGTGTAACAATCTACACATATCATGTTTTTATTTAACGTAGTAAGCTAAGGGTTAGAGCTTTTGCTAGAAAATTATTTTCCAATTTTAATGTTCATTTTGGTGGGTTTAGGCGTCGGTCTGGGACCACTTATCCTTGGCAAGTTGGTATCACCTCATAAGCCTGATGCTGAAAAAAATTCACCTTACGAATGTGGCTTTGAGGCCTTCGAAGATGCGCGCATGAAGTTTGACGTGCGGTATTATCTTGTTGCAATTCTTTTTATTCTCTTTGATTTAGAAATCGCATTTTTATTCCCTTGGGCAGTTGTTTTGCATGATATTGGTCTTTTTGGTTTTTTAGCCATGATGGTGTTTTTGTTTGTGCTAGTGGTTGGCTTTATTTATGAGTGGAAAAAAGGCGCTCTGGAATGGGATTAGCTGTCAGTGTTAATTCGCATGTTAATTTTAAAATGGGGTTAATTTAAGTGAGTATCGAAGGCGTATTAGAAAAAGGGTTTGTAACCACCTCGCTAGATACGGTGATTAATTACACCCGCACAGGGTCGATGTGGCCAATGACATTTGGATTGGCTTGTTGTGCCGTTGAAATGATGCATGCTGGTGCTGCACGTTACGATCTTGATCGTTTTGGTATTGTTTTTCGCCCCAGTCCTAGACAGTCGGACGTGATGATTGTCGCGGGTACTTTGGTGAACAAAATGGCGCCTGCGTTACGTAAAGTCTACGACCAAATGGCTGAGCCGCGCTGGGTCATTTCTATGGGTAGTTGTGCCAATGGCGGCGGTTATTATCACTACTCATATGCGGTTGTTCGTGGATGCGATCGAATTGTTCCAGTTGATGTGTATGTGCCAGGATGTCCGCCAACAGCTGAAGCATTGTTGTTTGGAATTATCCAACTGCAGAAAAAAATTAAACGCACGAATACGATTGCACGATAAAGATAGTGGCCAATAATATGTCAGCAAAGTTAAATCAATTATCCGCACAGTTAAAATTGGCGCTCAATGCAGGCCTCGTTAAACTGACCGAAGATTTAAACGAAATTACCATAGAATGCAAAGCGAAAGATCTCCTAGATGTTTGCATCAGATTGCGTGATCATGGAGAGTTGAAGTTTGAACAGTTAATTGACTTGTGCGGGGTTGATTATAGTGAGTATCAAGATGGTTTGTGGGAAGGCTCGAGATATGCTGTGGTTATTCACTTGCTTTCTGTTTCATTGAATCAGCGAGTGCGTTTACGCGTTTTTGCGACAGATGACAACTTTCCTGTTTTACCCACGCTTATTGATGTTTGGCCAGTAGCTAACTGGTTTGAGCGTGAAGCTTTTGATTTATTTGGGATTATGTTTGAGAATCATCCAGATTTACGTCGCATTTTGACTGATTATGGTTTTGTTGGACATCCTTTCCGTAAAGATTTTCCGATGATAGGTCATGTAGAAATGCGATACGACCCCGAGCAGCAACGTGTTGTATATCAGCCTGTCTCAATTGAGTTGCGTAATAATGTGCCTCGCATTATTCGCGACGAAGGAGTGCATAATGGCTGAAATACATAATTACACCATGAACTTCGGTCCCCAGCATCCGGCAGCGCATGGTGTATTACGTTTGGTTTTAGAGTTGGATGGCGAGGTTATTCAGCGTGCCGATCCGCATATTGGATTATTGCATCGCGCTACCGAAAAACTGGCTGAAAATCGGACTTATTTACAGTCAGTTCCTTACATGGACAGGCTCGATTATGTGTCCATGATGTCAAACGAGCATGCCTATGTAATGGCAATTGAGAAAATGCTTGGCTTGGAAGTCCCGATTCGTGCCCAGTATATTCGGGTCATGTTCGACGAAATTACTCGAATCCTCAATCATTTACTCTGGATTGGTGCACATGGTATTGATTTGGGTGCGATGACCATGTTTATTTATGCTTTTCGCGAGCGTGAAGACTTGTTTGATATGTATGAGGCGGTTTCTGGTGCGCGTATGCACGCTGCATATTATCGTCCTGGAGGGGTTTATCGTGACTTGCCTGATCGCATGCCACAGCATGAAACAACCAAATTCCGTAGCAAAGCACAAATTAACCGGTTAAATCAGAATCGTCAAGGATCCTTACTCGATTTTATTGAGGACTTTACAGCACGTTTTCCGAAGTATGTTGATGAGTACGAAACATTGTTAACAGACAATCGTATTTGGAAGCAACGTACGGTAGGCATTGGTGTTGTTTCGCCTGAGCGTGCTTTAGCATTGGGTTTTACTGGTCCGATGTTACGCGGTTCTGGTGTTGAGTGGGATTTGCGTCGTAAGCAACCTTACGAGGTTTACGATCAGCTTGATTTTGATATTCCAGTCGGAGTTAATGGTGATAGTTATGATCGTTACTTAGTTCGGATGGAGGAATTCCGTCAGTCAAACCGCATTATCAAGCAGTGCGTAGATTGGTTGCGTCAGAACCCAGGGCCAGTTATCACCAGTAATAATAAAGTAGCGCCACCAGACCGTGAAGGGATGAAAACTAACATGGAAGATATGATTCATCACTTTAAATTGTTTACTGAAGGCTTTCATGTGCCTGCAAGTGAAGCGTATGCAGCTGTTGAGCATCCAAAAGGTGAATTTGGTATTTATATGATTTCTGATGGGGCGAACAAGCCTTATCGATTGAAAATAAGAGCGCCTGGTTTTGCACATATTTCTTCAATGGATGAAATGTGTCGTGGACATATGCTTGCCGACTTGGTAGCTATTATTGGGACACAAGATATTGTGTTTGGAGAAATTGACCGATGATAGTGCAACCTGTTTCCGTTGGCGCAGCATCTTTAAACTGTAATGAGAAAGTTGTTTAATGTTATCAGCTGAAGCTATCGAAAAAATTGAATACGAGCTGACGAAGTATCCAAAAGATCAACGTCAAGCAGCGGTCATGTCTGCCTTGAGGATTGTTCAAACAGAACGTGGGTGGTTGTCTCAGGAGAGTATTAGTGATGTTGCGGCTTATTTGGGTATACCCGATATTGCCGCACTGGAAGTAGCAACTTTCTACAACATGTATGACACCGAGCCAGTTGGAAAATATAAGATTACGGTTTGTACCAATATCTCATGTATGTTGCGGGACAGTGATAGCATTGTTCATCATCTGCAAGAGAAGTTAGGGATTGGATTTAACCAAGTAAGTGAAGACGGGCAATTTTGTTTAAAAGAAGGTGAATGCATGGGTGCATGTGGCGGTGCACCACTAATGAGTGTTAATAATGCAACGATGTATGAATATCTTACTCCTGAAAAAGTCGATAAAATTTTGAAGGAGCTTAAATAATGTCGACATTAAAATCAGAAACAAAGGATTCAAAGCCTGTGATGACAGACCTGAAAGGTCAAACTTTAATTACATTGCAAACACTCAAAGAAGACAATCCAGCTTCATTAGCGACTTATGAAAAGTTAGGTGGCTATGAACAATTAAAGCGCTTGGTCACCAATAAAGTTAAAGCGGTTGAAGTAATCAACCAAGTTAAATTGTCTGGACTTCGTGGGCGAGGGGGAGCAGGTTTTCCAACAGGCCTTAAATGGAGTTTTATGCCTCGTTATTACGATGGTACTAAATATCTGGTTTGCAATACAGATGAAGGTGAGCCTGGCACGTTTAAAGATAGAGATATTATTCGCTACAATCCGCATCAACTGATTGAGGGAATGGCGATTGCTGCCTATACCTTAGGTGCTGGTGTTGGATATAACTATATTCATGGTGAAATTTGGCGTGAATATGAGATTTTTGAAGCTGCTTTGGCTGAGGCTCGGGCGGCTGGTTATATCGGACAAAATTTGTTTGGTACTCATTTTAACTTCGAGTTATATGCTGTGCATGGGTATGGTGCATATATCTGCGGTGAAGAAACGGCGCTGATTGAATCGATTGAAGGTAAAAAAGGTCAGCCAAGATTTAAGCCACCTTTTCCAGCCAGTTATGGTGTGTTTGGTAAACCAACCAATGTTAATAACACAGAAAGTTTTGCTAGCATCCCATGGATTTTACAACATGGTGGTCAAGCGTTTGCAGACTTGGGCGTTGCGGGTTCTGGTGGCAGTAAATTATTCTCAGTTTCTGGTCACGTTGAAAAGCCAGGCAACTATGAAGTAAACATGGGCATGCCTTTTACGGAATTATTAGCGATGGCGGGCGGTATTTGGAAAGGACGTCAATTAAAAGCGGTCATACCAGGCGGTCCTTCCACAGCGGTTATGCCAGCTTCTGCCATTCTAGATGCGACAATGGACTATAACGGTTTAAGCAAAGCAGGTTCAAGCTTGGGTGCTGGATCTTTGATTGTGATGGACGAAACCACTTGTATGGTTAAAACGCTAAAACGCTTAAGCTACTTCTTTTATGAAGAGAGTTGTGGGCAGTGCACGCCTTGCCGTGAGGGCACTGGGTGGGTTTATCGTGTGATTAAGCGCATCACTGAAGGCAATGGCAAAATGGAAGATTTGGATCTGCTGACCGATGTGAGTAATAACATTTCAGGGCGCACTATTTGTGCCTTAGGTGATGCGGCGGCTACGCCTGTATTGAGCTTTATTAAACATTTCCGTCCAGAGTTTGAATACTATATTCAGCATGGCAAAAGCATGGTTGATGGACAATAGCATATGTTAAAAATTGAAATTGATGGCAAGCCAGTAGAAGTCGACCACGGCACAACGATTATTGATGCCGCTGATAAACTTGGGGTTGCGATTCCACGTTTTTGTTACCACAAAAAATTATCAGTGGCGGCTAACTGCCGCATGTGTTTGGTTGAAGTGGAGAAGTTTGGTAAGCCATTGCCAGCTTGTGCTACACCTGTTGCTGAAGGAATGAAAATTTTCACTCGTAGCAAGGCGGCTGTGCAGGCTCAACAAAGTGTGATGGAGTTTCTGTTAATAAACCACCCTTTAGACTGTCCAATATGTGATCAAGGTGGCGAATGCGATTTGCAAGATGTCGCTGTCGGTTATGGTGCTAGTGGTTCCCGTTATACCGAAGAAAAACGTGTCGTCTTTAATAAAAATATCGGCCCACTCATCAGTACCGATATGACGCGCTGTATTCAATGTACGCGCTGTGTCCGTTTTTTAAAAGAAGTTGGAGGAATGCAAGAGCTGGGCATGGTTGGTCGAGGTGAACATGCAGAAATTACAGCTTATGTTGACCAAAGTGTTAACTCTGAGTTGTCAGGCAATATTATTGATTTATGTCCTGTAGGTGCGTTAACGAATAAGCCGTTTAGGTATTCAGCGCGTAGTTGGGAATTGGTGCGTCGACCTTCTATCGCGCCGCATGATAGTATGGGCTCGCATATTGAAGTCCATGTAAAAGACGATAAAGTCATGAGAGTTTTGCCGCGTGAAAAAGAAAGTATTAATGAATGCTGGTTATCAGACCGTGACCGTTATTCTTATGAGGGTTTAAATAGTCCAGATCGACTAAAAGTACCCATGATTAAGCATCATGGAGAATGGCAAGAAACGGATTGGAAAACAGCGCTTGAGTATGCTGCTGGTCAAATCAAAGATATTACAACTGAACATGGTAGTGATGCATTGGGAGCATTAGTCTCTCCTAATAGCACGATGGAGGAAGGTTACTTAATCAAAGAGCTAGTCCATGGGTTAGGTTGCGGGAACGTCGACTATCGTTTGCGCCAAACAGACTTTAGATTAGATGGTAAACGTGTTGGGACACCTTGGATGGGTTGCAATATTGATGAGATTGAAAAGCTAGATCGCATTTTGTTAATCGGTTCTAATATTCGTAACGAACACCCTCTGCTGGCACAGCGCTTCCGCAAGGCTGTTGATAATGGTGCAGAACTTTCGATTATTAGTCCATTAGACAATAATCCTTTAATGGATATTGCCCATAAGATTATTGTGACACCAAATGACATTGTGAATGTTTTAGCGCAGATACTAAAAGCGATGTCTAAGCTGCAGAAGTTGTCTTTGTGTTTACCACCACAATTAAGCGAATTGCTTGAGCAGATTCATGTGCGACCAAATACTGAAGCAATGGCGGAAAGCCTTGTTGGTTTGGGTGAGACAGTGAACTTAATTGCACCAAAAGTCGGTATTTTTCTTGGCAATATGGCGCTTAGCGCGCCAAGATTTACTGAAATGTATAGTTTGGCTGAGGCTATTGGCGGTGTTTCTGGTGCAAAAGGGGGTATTTTACCTGCGGCTGCGAACAGTACTGGAATGCATTTATTAGGTGTGATGCCAGCATCAACTGGTATGCATGCCCGTGCAATGCTAGAAGTGCCACGTAAAGCCTATTTGTTGTTGAATATTGAGCCAGAACTTGATTGTCAGCATGCTGCTTTAGCCCGTTCAGCAATGGAGAAAGCGGATTGTGTTGTTGCATTAACAGCCTACAAATCAAAAGCTTTAGATCACGCAACTGTCTTACTACCTATCGCGCCGTTTACAGAAACTTCAGGTACTTTTATGAGTATGGAAGGCCGTATTCAAAGTTTTAAAGCGGTGGTAAAACCGTTAGGTGAATGCCGACCCGCTTGGAAAGTATTGCGTGTGTTGGCCAATACACTAGGGCTTCAAGGCTTTGATTTTGAAAGTAGTGAAGAGGTTAAACTTAAGATTTTTGATGGTGAGAAGCCATCAGATTTTGCAAGAAGTCGTTTGAATAACAACATGAAGGAGCTGGTGGAGATTGAAACGAAAATTAAGTCACCAGGTTTGCAAAGAGTTGGTGAAGTTCCGCAGTACGAGGCAGACCCAATCGTTCGTCGCTCTGAGCCTTTAAGAAAGACCAAATATAACATCAAACGCTTAGTTCGATTACATCCAGATGAGATGCGTGCTTATGACTTGGTTGAAGGTGATATGGTGTTAGTTACACAAGATAAAGGTAGTACTGTTCTCCCAGTTAGACCAGACGCACACGTTGCACCAGGTTGTGTAAGGGTCGCTGCAGCACATGAAGATACTTTGGGTTTGGGTGATTTGATGGGTGATATTTCAATTGAAAAAATTACTCAAGAACAAGCTGATGTGTTTAAATCCAAACAAATGGAAGCACAAAACTAATGGAATGGTTATCTCAATTATTCGGTAGTTATTGGCAAAATGTTCAAATGGTTGGATGGACATTGGTTAAAATTATTGCCATTGTTGGTCCATTAATGATTGCGGTTGCTTATTTAACTTATGCAGAGCGTAAAGTAATTGGCTATATGCAAGTGCGTATTGGACCGAATCGTGTTGGTTTTTGGGGATTGTTGCAGCCTGTTGCTGATGGTCTTAAGTTATTATTTAAAGAAATCATTATACCAACAGCTTCCAATAAAGGCCTGTTTTTATTAGGTCCAGTATTGACAATAGCACCAGCTTTTGCAGCATGGGCAGTGATTCCTTTTGATGGCACAATGGTGTTAGCCAACATTGATGCTGGTTTATTGTATGTATTAGCAATGACTTCAATTGCCGTTTATGGGGTAATCATCGCTGGTTGGGCATCCAATTCAAAATATGCATTCTTAGGTAGTCTGCGCTCGGCTGCGCAAATTGTTTCTTATGAGATTGCTATGGGCTTTTCCTTGGTGGGTGTGCTCATGTGTGCGAACAGTTTAAACTTAGGTAACATCGTTTTGGGGCAAGAGGGTGGTTTTTGGCATTGGTATTTCATTCCGTTGTTCCCTTTATTTATCGTGTATTTTATTAGTGCCGTTGCCGAGACAAATCGCGCGCCATTTGATGTGGCTGAAGGTGAGTCTGAGATTGTGGCAGGATTTCACGTGGAATATTCGGGAATGGCGTTTGCCGTTTTCTTCTTAGCAGAATATGCCAATATTTGGCTGGTCTGTACACTCGCTGCATTGATGTTTATGGGCGGTTGGTTGTCACCCTTGCCATTCTTACCAGATAGTATATTGTGGCTTTTCGCGAAAATGGCATTTTTAGTGTTTTTCTTCCTGTGGTTTAGAGCAACATTTCCAAGATACCGTTATGATCAGATTATGCGTTTGGGCTGGAAGGTTTTTATTCCCATTACTATCGTATGGATTGTGTTCGTTGGTGCAATGATGCAGACAAAGTTTGATTACTTGTTTCACTAAATTTGACTAAAACTATTTGAATTAGGATATTTCACTAAACCGTATGTTTAAACAAATGAAAAATACACTGGGTAGTTTGATGCTCATTGAGTTGCTTAAAGGTATGGCCGTCACTGGCAGGTACTTTTTTGCTCGTAAGATTACGATTCAATATCCAGAAGAGCGTACACCGCAATCCAATCGATTTCGTGGATTACACGCTCTACGCCGCTACCCAAACGGAGAAGAGCGTTGTATCGCTTGTAAATTATGCGAGGCTGTGTGTCCAGCAATGGCAATCACTATTGAATCTGAACAACGAGATGATAATACACGTCGCACAACCCGCTACGATATTGATTTAACCAAATGTATTTTTTGCGGCTTGTGTGAGGAATCATGTCCTGTGGACTCAATTGTAGAAACACGCATCTTTGATTATCACGGTGAACAACGTGGTGATTTGTTATATACAAAAGAGATGTTGCTCGCTGTTGGAGATAAGCATGAAAAACAAATTGCGGCAGATCGCGCGCAAGATAAGAATTATAGATAACGAATAAAAGTTCATGATAACTATGGTGTTTACCGATTTTTTATTTTATGTATTAGCAACCATTCTGCTTGTTTCGGCTTCGCGGGTGATCACTGCTCGCAACCCTGTTCAGGCGGCTTTATTTTTAGTGCTCTCTTTTTTTACAGCATCTGGAATATGGCTGTTGTTGCAAGCAGAGTTTTTGGCGATTGTGCTGGTGTTGGTTTATGTTGGTGCAGTTATGGTGTTGTTTCTGTTTGTGGTGATGATGCTGGATATTAATATTGACAAATTGCGAGAGGGGTTTTGGAGCTACTTGCCACTTGCAGGCACCATTGGCGGCTTAATGGCGATAGAAATGGCCATGATATTAGGGAATAAATATTTTGCAGCAGCACCAAATGTCAGTCGTCCAGCAGCCTACAGCGATACAGCTGCAATTGGTCATGTGATGTATACAGAATATTTGTTACCATTTGAGTTGGCATCAGTCGTTTTATTGGTTGCCATTGTTGCGGCCATCGCCTTAACGCTAAGAGAAAAAAGAGAGAGCAAATCGATGAACCCCTCACAGCAGGTGATTGTAAAAAAAGCAGATCGTTTACGAATGGTAAAAATGAGGTCTGAAAGCGAGGTCTTGCCAAATGATCAAGCCGACAAAGGAGATGCTGCATGACTGTCGGTTTATCTCACTACCTTATACTAGGTGCCTTACTATTTGCGATCAGCGTTATTGGCATATTTTTGAACCGCAGAAATGTGATTATTGTGTTGATGGCAATTGAGCTTATGTTGCTGGCAGTGAATATAAATTTCATTGCATTTTCACATTACTTACAAGATATTGCAGGTCAAGTTTTTGTCTTTTTTATTTTAACCGTCGCCGCTGCTGAGTCAGCCATTGGTCTAGCAATTTTAGTTGTGTTGTTCCGTAACATACGCACGATTGATGTTGAAGATTTAGATTCACTTAAGGGCTAAAAAATAATGATGATAAAGCAGTTTCTTATTTGGATCCCTTTACTACCATTAATCGCATCTGCAATTGTTGGTTTGTTTGGAAGTCGTTTGCCTCGCAGTGCAGCACATTGGCTTACTATTCTAGGTGTTGCTGGTGCTTTCATACTCTCGGCTTTCGTTTTCAAAGCAACATTGGCTGGATTTATCCATAATGCAAACTTATATACCTGGCTAGTTTCTGGTGATATTCGTTTTAGTGTTGGATTTTTAATTGACAACCTGACAGCTATGATGATGGTGGTCGTCACCTTTGTTTCATTAATGGTACACATATACACTATCGGTTATATGCATGAAGATTCAGGCTATAGCCGTTTTTTTAGTTATATATCTTTGTTTACTTTTGCCATGCTGATGTTAGTCATGTCTAACAATTTTATGCAATTATTCTTTGGGTGGGAGGCTGTAGGTTTAGTCTCTTATTTGCTCATTGGTTTTTGGTATACAAGACCGACAGCCATTTATGCCAATTTAAAAGCCTTTTTGGTTAACCGTGTTGGTGATTTTGGGTTCTTACTTGGTATCGGGCTAGTACTTGCTTACACTGGTAGCTTAGATTATGCAGAGGTATTTAAAGCCGCGCCTACTTTGTCTGAAACTACAATCAGTCTATTTGCCAATACGCCTTGGTCGTTGATGACCGTAAGTTGTATTTTATTATTTGTGGGGGCAATGGGTAAATCTGCACAGGTGCCGCTACATGTTTGGTTGCCTGATTCAATGGAGGGCCCAACGCCAATTTCAGCTTTAATTCATGCGGCAACAATGGTGACTGCAGGGATATTTATGGTGGCAAGAATGTCCCCTCTGTTTGAGATGTCAACGACGGCATTATCCTTTGTCATGACGATAGGTGCTATTACAGCATTATTCATGGGTTTATTGGGTGTCATTCAAAACGATATCAAGCGTGTTGTTGCCTATTCAACATTATCACAATTGGGTTATATGACAGTTGCTCTAGGCGCATCGGCCTACTCTGTGGCAATTTTTCACCTAATGACTCATGCTTTCTTTAAAGCGCTATTGTTTTTGGGTGCTGGATCGGTAATCATGGGTATGCATCATGATCAAGATATCCGCAATATGGGTAATTTGAAGCAATATTTCCCAGTTACTTGGATTACATCGTTGATTGGTTCCCTAGCGTTGATTGGTACACCTTTCTTTGCTGGTTTTTATTCAAAAGACAGTATTATTGAAGTGGTTAAATTCTCACATATTCCAGGCAGTGGTTTTGCTTATTTTGCAGTCATTGCAGGTGTGTTTATAACGGCATTCTATTCCTTTAGATTGTACTTTATGGTTTTTCACGGCGCTGAAAAATGGCGAGAAGTGAGGCCGCATGCACATGATGATCACCTTCATCATGGCTTAAAACCAGATCAAGATCCTCATGAACCTGGTTGGGTCGTGAAATTACCTCTGATTTTGTTGGCAATTCCATCATTGTTAATTGGCTATATTGCCATTCAGCCAATGTTGTTCGGAGACTTCTTTAGGGGTGTGATTGTTATCAATGCTGAGTTGCATCCAGCGATGGAGCACTTAGCGCATCATTTCCATGATGTTTTACATACACCTTCTGGCATGGCGATCCATGGCTTGCTCACTTTACCATTTGCGCTGGCGATACTTGGTGTTGCTACTGCTTGGCTTTTCTATATGAAGCGTCCTGATATTCCTGCAGTTATACAGCAACGTTTAAGTCTTTTGAATCGCGTATTAGAAAATAAATATGGATTTGATCATTTTAACGAAGTCTTTTTCGCTGGTGGTTCGCGGTTTATTGGTAATAAACTTTGGCAAATTGTCGATTTACAGCTTATTGATGGCGCGATTGTCAACGGTACGGCTAAACTAATTGGTAAGTTATCTAGTGTTGTGCGTCAATTACAGTCTGGGATGATCTATCACTACGCATTTGCCATGATTATCGGAGCATTTTTGCTTTTAACTTTTTTTACTAAGATTTTTAACTAAGACCTTTAATGCTAACTAATCACATATTAAGTTTATCTATTTGGGTGCCAATTTTAGCTGGTGTTATCGTGCTTGCACTCGGCAATGATCACCGTGTAGCACTGACTCGTTGGTTGGCCGCTTTTGGCGCTATTGCAGGGTTGTTGGTGACTGTCCCGCTTTATACGCAATTTAACTTTGCCGAAGCTGGCTTCCAGTTTCAAGAAGCCGCTTATTGGATCCCTGCTTTTCAGATTTTTTATCATCTTGGCGCCGATGGTATTTCAGTCCCCTTAATTTTGCTGACTAGTTTTACTACTCTGATTTGCATAATTGCCTCTTGGCAGGTAATTACTAAAAATATTGCACAATATATGGCTTGTTTTTTAATGATGAGTGGGCTGATGATTGGTGTGTTTAGCGCCTTAGACAGTATCTTATATTACGTATTTTGGGAGGCAATGCTGATTCCAATGTTTCTTGTTATTGGTATTTGGGGTGGTCCCAATCGCGTTTATGCAACAGTTAAATTCTTTTTATACACCTTGCTAGGCTCTCTGCTGATGTTGGTTGCCTTTATTTATTTGTTCCATTTGACAGGTAGCTTCAATATTGCCAAATATCACAATGTTGTATTGCCGTTCAATGTTCAACTTTGTATTTTCATGGCTTTTTTTATGGCTTTTGCTGTCAAAATTCCAATGTGGCCTGTACATACTTGGTTGCCAGATGCTCACGTTGAAGCGCCAACAGCAGGGTCTATTGTGTTAGCTGCTGTTATGTTGAAGTTGGGTGGATATAGCTTCCTGCGCTTTGCCATGCCGATTGCGCCTGATGCGACACATTACCTGGCTGGTTTTATGATTGCCCTATCACTGATTGCAATCTTATATATTGCATTGGTCGCACTAGTCCAAAAAGACATGAAAAAATTGATTGCTTATTCCTCAATTTCACATATGGGTTTTGTTACTTTGGGTTTTTTCCTCTTTAGTCAATTAGGATTAGAAGGCGCTATAGTGCAAATGATTTCACATGGTTTTATCTCAGCTGCCATGTTCCTATGCGTTGGCGTCCTATATGACCGTATGCACAGCCGCCAAATCGCTGATTACGGAGGTGTTGCAAATACCATGCCTGTATTTTCAGCTTTCGTTGTTCTGTTTGCGATGGCCAATAGTGGTTTGCCAGGAACGAGTGGCTTTGTTGGCGAATTTATGGTGATATTAGCAGCTGTAAAATACGATTTTTGGGTTGCCTTTATTGCAGCCACAACATTAATCTTTGGTGCGTCTTATACGCTTTGGATGGTTAAACGCGTTTACTATGGTTCTGTAGCGAATGATAAGGTAGCAGCGTTAAAAGACTTAAGCAGAAGAGAGTTTGTGTTGTTGGCAGTGTTAGCCGCATTCACTATCGGTATTGGCGTTTATCCACAAGTGATTACACAGATGACGCAAGCAACATCAGCCAGATTTTTAAATCATATGTCAATTAGTAAACTACCGGCGGCAGGAATATAAAGCATGGACACCATCAATACCGACCTCTTTATCTCTATGCCTGAAATTACCATGCTGAGCATGGCAATGTTTATTCTGATTATAGATTTATTCTTAAACAAGAATAACCGTATGATTATTTATGGCTTGGCACAAATGACCCTGTTTGCTGCAGCTTACCTTGTTCTTTCACTCAATGCATTTGCCATAGACGTTGCCTATAATGGAATGTTTATTAGTGACCCTATCAGTGATGTTCTCAAGTTGGCGACTTTAATAGGCGCCTCAATTATGCTGGTTTATACCAGACATTATATGCAGTTGCGTCAGATGTTCTCAGGTGAGTATTACGCATTATTCTTATTTGCCATCGTAGGGATGATGGTGATGATTTCTGGCTACAACTTAATCACTATTTACGTTGGTTTAGAGTTGTTATCATTGTGCGTTTATGCTTTAGTTGCCTTAGATCGGGACAACGCAAGGGCTACTGAAGCTGCAATGAAGTATTTTGTTCTCGGAGCACTTGCTTCAGGCATGTTACTTTATGGCATGAGTATGATTTATGGCGTCACGGGTAGTCTTGATATTGGTACGATTGCAGAAAGATTGAAGGATGCTTTCGAACAAAACCCTGATTTTATCCATAATCCAGTGTTGATTTTGGGCTTAGTATTTATTGTTTCTGGTTTAGCTTTTAAATTTGGAGCTGTGCCTTTTCATATGTGGGTGCCAGACGTCTATCAAGGCTCTCCGACGGCAATCACGATGCTCATCGGTTCAATCCCAAAATTTGCTGGCTTTGCCATGGCTTTACGTTTACTAGTTTTTGGCTTGGCCTACTTAGTTGGAGATTGGCAAGATATGCTGTTAGTGATGGCGGTGATGTCGATTGCTATCGGTAATATCACTGCGATTGCGCAAACAAACTTAAAACGCATGTTGGCTTATTCGACCATTTCACATATCGGCTTTTTACTATTAGGTTTGATGAGCGGTTCATTGAACGGTTTTGCTTCAAGTATGTTTTACGTTTCAGCTTATGTACTCATGTCCTTAGCTGGCTTTGGTATGATTTTATTATTATCTAGAAAAGGGCATGAGGCTGAACAACTAGATGACCTAAAAGGGCTAAACAAACGTAGTCCATGGACAGCTTTTTTAATGCTAATCACCATGTTTAGTATGGCAGGCGTTCCGCCAACCGTGGGCTTTTATGCAAAATTCACAGTGCTACAAGCTGCACTGCATGTTGGGTTTATTTGGGTTGTTGTATTTGCTGTATTAATGGCAGCGATTGGCGCATTTTATTATTTGCGTGTGATTAAGCTGATGTATTTTGATGAACCCGTAGACACGGCGCTGATTGATGCTCCTTTGGACATGAAAATGATCTTGAGCTTAAATGCGTTGGCATTACTTGTTGTTGGATTGATGCCTCAAGGTTTGCTTGAGTTGTGTGGGGTAGCCATTGCTACTAGCCTTCCACATTTACTTTAGATTAAGCTTAATGTGATGGATTGAAGGGTGTTGCTTAAAATTAATCAACTTTACCAACAACATAAAAAAGCTCACCGTTTTAATGATATCAAATGGTGAGCTTTTTTATTGGCTTGCCTGGTGATGACTGAACTGACTATTGAGCATGATGGGTGCCAAGATTGAGATGTTAGATTAATGGAGCGATAGATATCCCTTTGTTTTAAAGATACTATACGTTTAGTGGCATTCACTGTTTACAATACAAAAGTCATAATCAGATAGGGAAGATATGTGCATAGACAATCAAAGAGCAATAGACATGTTAACAATTGTTGGCCTACGGAAATTTCAGACAGTATAAGCATAGGTGATATTTACTAATGGTCAAGTACGGCGTTAACTCCATGATGGTGGTGAATGTAAGTCGATTGACGAGTCTAGCAAGTACGCAAGCGTTTGAATATAGATCTGATGATAGCCTGGGTCATAGATGCAAAATAAAGTGGATTTAATAGAGCATTGCGTCAGTTCAAACACCTTAGTAGAAGGCGGAATGCTAACTGTTAAACGAGATCAAGTGCGACTGCCAAATGGGAACCTAAGTCAACGTGAGTACGTCGTACACCCAGGTGCCGTCGTTATTGTTGCAATACTAGCCAATGGTAATGTGGTGCTAGAGCGTCAATTTCGTTATCCATTACATCAAGTGTTTATTGAATTACCTGCTGGTAAAATGGATGCCAATGAAGCAGTTTTGGCGGCTGGTCAGCGTGAATTGACGGAGGAAACAGGTTATGTTGCTAGAAGTTGGGTTAATCTCGGATACCATCATCCCTGTATCGGCTATTCAAACGAGGTCATTCATATGTATTTAGCGACAGGCCTTATAGCTGGCGAGCATAAACGAGATGAAGATGAGACCTTGGAAGTGTTTGATGTCCCTTTTGCCCGATGTATTGAGATGGTTGAATGCGGTGAAATAACCGACAGTAAAACGATTACGGCACTTTTCATCGCTGAGAAATATTTAGTTAAACATCACGTAGATATCTAATATGGCAAAGATATTGATTGTTGGTTGCGGCGACCTTGGTGCGGAGTTAGCTCGTCTGCTGGTGAGTGATGGGCATCTAGTCACAGGTGTCAGAGTTAGCGAAAAGCCAGGTCCACTACATGTACGTTTGATTCAAGCGGATGTAACGCATCTTGATTCACTTCAATCTTTATCCCATATTCAAGCAGAAATCTTGATTTATTGCGTCGCTGCGAATGCGCAGACCGATGAAAGTTATCGCATGCATTATGTAGAAGGTTTGCAAAATGTACTTCATACGCAAGCACATAACAATCATTTAAAACATATCTTTTTTGTCTCTAGCACAAGAGTTTATGGTCAGGACACCGACAATCTATTGGATGAGTTGACGCCAGCAGAGCCTTGCGATTTTGGTGGGGAACGGCTGTTAGAGGCAGAGCAATTGCTCAGTACAATGGATTGCGACACGACTAAGATTAGACTCGCTGGTATTTATGGGGCAGGTCGGCAATATCTGATAAAAATGGCAAAAGAGCCAAGCCGATGGCCAGAGAGTAACAAATGGACAAATCGAATCCATCGAGATGATGCTGCTCGTTTTATAAGCTTTTTGTGTGAAAAAGTGGTGACAGGCGAAACAATCCAAGATTGTTACATTGGTGTAGATGATATGCCCACTTTACAATATGACGTCTTGAAGTGGATTGCAGATCAAATAGGCGTTGTTTCAACACCGATGCCTGCAGATGAAAAAATAAGTGGTAAACGACTGAGTAATCAGCGTCTGCGAAGTACTGGTTTTCAATTAAAGTATTCGAATTATCAAATCGGCTACAGTGAGATGCTGAATGATATTTAATATATTGTTTGCAGTGTTTATTTTATTGGGGAGCATAATTGCATTCCCTAATGAAAGAGATCCTTTTGCTGTCTGGTTAGAGAATCTGAAAGTAGAGGCGCGCAAAGAAAACATCTCTGAAAACACCATCGAAAATACATTCAAAGACGCCGAGTACTTGCCAAGTGTAATCGAATTAGATAGATCGCAGCCTGAATTTATTTCAACTTTTCTTTCCTATCTTCACAAACGTGTGACAGAGAGTAAGATTAAGGAAGGTCGTGATCGATTGTCAGAAAATCAAGTTCTGCTTGATCAAATAGAAAAACAATATGGCGTTCCTAAAAATATTCTTGTTGCATTCTGGGGGCTTGAAACGAACTATGGAGGCTATAAAGGAAACTATGGTTTGCCCTCAGCGTTAATGACGCTAGCTTACGAAGGACGAAGAGCTGATTTTTTTCGAAGTCAGTTATTAGATATGATGCGAATTGTTGAGCAGGGGCATAAGAGAATAAGCGATATGCAAGGCTCTTGGGCAGGTGCAATGGGGCATATGCAATTTATGCCAGCCACTTTTATTGCCTATGCCATCGATGGTGATGCTGATGGTAGAAGTGATATTTGGAACTCATTGCCTGATGCATTTTCATCTGCGGCTAACTATTTGTCCAGTATCGGCTGGAAACGAGATGAACCTGTTGCCTTTGAGGTGAAGTTACCAAACGATTTTGAATATGAGCAAGCGCAGTTAGCTGTTCGTCAACCATCTAAAACTTGGGCAAGTTTAGGCGTGTTAAGGGCAGATGGAACACCGTTGCCACCTTTGGACAACACAGCTGTTTTGTTACCACAAGGTTGGCAAGGTCCTGCATTTTTGGTCGCTAGTAATTTCGATGCTGTGATGCACTGGAATCGTTCTATTAAATACGCCTTATCGGTCAGTCATTTAGCAGACCAACTAGTCGAGGATAAGCCTATTTTATATGGCGCTAATGCTGACAATCACGGGCTTGCTTTAGATGAAGTTAGGACAATCCAAGCTAAACTAAATGCACTTGGTTTTGATAGTGGCCGAGCAGACGGGTTTCCTGGCACCAAAACGCAACAAGCCATTAGAAGCTATCAATTACAGCACCATCTTCCAGCAGATGGATATCCCTCTTACGCTTTACTTCAGCAGTTAATCAATGACAACGGCGATGGAAAGTAATATTAATTGTGATTTGATACGACAGTGTTTGCGTGCGTTAACGCAATCAGCTAAAATCACGCCTTCATATTAAAACAGGCGGTTAGCTCAGTTGGTTAGAGCGCTTGGTCGACATCCAAGAGGTCAGCAGTTCGAATCTGCTACTGCCTACCAAAAATCCAAAAAAGCCGTATTATTTGACGGCTTTTATTTTTTTAATGTAGAGATTGTATATGCCAGTCATTCGTTTACCTGATGGATCTGAGCGTCTATTTGACGCGCCACTCACTGTTGCCGATGTTGCAATGGATATTGGTGCTGGTCTTGCTAAAGCGACTTTAGCTGGAAAAGTAAATGGTGTGATTGTTGATGCAAGTTATTTGATTGAATCGGACAGTGACTTATCTATAATTACTGATAAAAGTGATGAAGGTTTAGCTATTATCCGCCACTCAACAGCGCATTTGTTGGCTTATGCAGTGAAGACATTATTCCCAGATGTACAAGTGACGATAGGCCCAGTGATTGATAACGGATTCTATTACGATTTTAGTTATAAACGTGCTTTCACCCCTGATGACTTAGAAAAAATCGAACAAAAAATGACGGAGCTAGCGAAGAAAGATGAGCTAGTTACCCGTAAGGTATTGCCGCGTGATGAAGCTGTTGCGTACTTTAAAAGTATTGGCGAACAATATAAGGCGGAAATTATTGCCAGCATCCCAGTCAATGAAGACGTGTCGCTGTATACGGAGGGTGATTTTACAGATTTATGTCGTGGGCCACACGTCCCCAACACTGGCAAACTTAAAGCATTTAAGCTCATGAAAGTTGCAGGTGCTTATTGGCGTGGAAATAGTGATAATGAGATGCTACAGCGGATTTACGGCACTGCATGGCGGAATAAAGATGAATTGAAGGCTTACTTGTTTCAGTTAGAAGAAGCTGAAAAACGCGATCATCGTAAACTGGGTAAACAGTTAGACTTCTTTCATATGCAAGATGACGCGCCTGGGATGGTGTTCTGGCACCCTAAAGGATGGACGCTATGGCAAGTGATCGAGCAATATATGCGTCAAATGTTTATTGACTATGGCTATCAGGAGGTGCGCACGCCTTCCGTACTAGACAAGTCATTATGGGAAAAATCTGGGCACTGGCAGAACTATCATGACAATATGTTTGTTACTGCTTCTGAAAATCGTGATTACGCAGTGAAGCCGATGAATTGTCCTGGCCATATTCAGATTTTCAACAGTCAGTTACATAGTTATCGTGATTTACCTTTACGTTTGGCTGAGTTTGGTTCCTGTCATCGTAATGAGCCATCAGGCGCATTGCACGGTTTGATGCGTGTGCGTGGATTTACTCAAGATGACGCACATATTTTTTGTACAGAAGCGCAGGTTGAATCAGAGGTCGCCGATTTTATTAAAATGCTCTATAAAGCTTATGGCGACTTTGGTTTTAATGATGTATTAGTCAAGTTGTCTACACGGCCTGAAAAGCGTATAGGCACTGATGAGGATTGGGATAGGGCTGAACAATCACTGGCTAATGCTTTAAAAACCAATCAGTTAGCGTTTGAATACTTGCCAGGTGAAGGTGCGTTTTACGGCCCTAAAATTGAATTCACACTAAAAGATAGTTTGGGTCGTCTATGGCAATGTGGTACTGTGCAATTGGATGCTAACTTACCAGAACGTTTGGGTGCTGAGTATGTTGCAGAAGATAATTCGCGTAAGCGCCCAGTGATGTTGCATCGCGCCATTGTTGGGTCGATGGAGCGTTTTATGGGCATATTGATTGAAAATCATGCGGGTGCGATGCCATTGTGGTTGTCACCACTTCAAGTCATGGTGTTAAATATTTCTGATGCGCAAGCTGATTATGTTGTGCAAGTGGTTGAAATGCTGAAGAAAAATGGTATTAGATGCGAATTTGACTTGAGAAACGAGAAGATTACCTATAAAATACGCGAACATAGCTTGCAGAAACTGCCTTATATACTTGTGGCAGGGGATAGAGAGATGCAAGCGGGTTGTGTGGCCGTGCGAACCAGAAAAGGTGAAGACTTAGGTTCAATGCCGATTGAAGCGTTTATTGAGCGTATTCAGTCAGAGATAAAAACCAAAGTTTAACTGCCTAAATAATATTTAGGGTAACTTTGGTAATGCGCGGCTTTTAATTTGGATTACGAAACAAAAGGGGATAGCTATAGCTCAGGACAAAGGTAAAGGTACAAGAATTAACGGTGACATTACGGCGAAAGAAGTACGCTTAGTCGGTGTGGATAGCGAACCGTTAGGGATTGTGAGTTTGGCAGAAGCGTTTGCGCAAGCAGAAGCGATTGACATTGACCTTGTAGAAATTGCACCCAATGCTAACCCTCCAGTTTGTCGTTTGATGGATTACGGCAAATTTAAATACGCTGAAAGTAAGCGGATGCATGAGCAGAAGCTCAAACAAAAGCAAGTGCAGATTAAGGAAGTTAAATTCCGTCCAGCTACTGATGTTGGAGATTACGCGATTAAAGTGCGTAATATTACGCGGTTTTTGGAAGATGGGGATAAGGTTAAGTGCACCTTGCGCTTTAGAGGGCGTGAGATTACGCACCAGGAATTTGGTTTGGATTTGTTACGACGCGTTCAGGCTGATTTGGTTGATGTTGCAGTAGTTGAACAGTTCCCAAAGATGGAAGGTCGTCAAATGGTAATGGTGTTAGCCGCTGTAAAAAAAGAACCAGTTAAAAAAACTACAGCAAAAGCATAACAAATGGCCGAATAAAATTAAGTATTAATAGATTTTCATGAGTGAACTGGCCAAAAGGCATGCCTAAGCACTCTTAATTACTCTTAAGGAGAAAAAAATGCCAAAAATGAAAACAAAGAGCAGCGCCAAAAAGCGCTTTAAGTTCTTGGGAAATGGTAAAGTTAAACGTACCCATTCCCATCTGCGTCATATCTTGACTAAAAAGACAACGAAGCAAAAACGTAAGCTACGTGGTACAGAAATCATTTCAGCAACCGATATCAAGCGCGTTCGCGCCATGATGCCAACACGATAAGGAGACTGATATGCCTAGAGTAAAACGTGGTGTTGTCGCTCGCGCAAGACACAAAAAAGTATTAAAAGCCGCTAAAGGTTTCCGCGGTCGTCGTAAAAATGTTTATCGCGTTGCTAAGCAAGCGGTAATGAAGGCTGGTCAATATGCTTATCGTGACCGTCGTCAGAAAAAACGTCAATTCCGTACATTATGGATTGCCCGTATTAATGCTGGTGCTCGTGAATTCGGTCTGACTTATAGCCGTTTCATGAATGGCTTGAAAAAGTCTGCAGTCGAAGTGGACCGTAAAGTTTTAGCAGATTTGGCTGTGTTTGATAAAGATGCTTTTGCGAAATTTGTTGATTTAGCAAAATCAGGTTTAGCAGCATAGTTTTTTCTCACAAAAAAAGAGGCTGCGGCCTCTTTTTTTTTCTTATACTGTTTGATTAAAATGATGGTTATTGTGATCAAACAGTATAAGAAAATCGTTTTTAACCCTTGAGATAAGTGAAGCGTAACATGGCAAATTTAGACCATTTAATTACTGATGCAGAAGCTGATTTCGCCGCTTGTGACACGGCAACAGCGCTAGAAGATGCAAAAGCAAAATATTTAGGCAAAACAGGTGCTATTACGGAAGCGCTTAAGGGCTTAGGTCGCTTATCTGCTGAGGAGCGTCCGTCAGCAGGAGCCGCTATTAATGTTGTTAAGAAGGGTGTAGAAGCCGCTTTAAATGCCAGAAGAGATGCCATGCTGGATGCTGCGCAAGCTGAACAGCTGGCAGGTGAATCGTTGGATGTGACTTTACCAGCGCGTGCACAGTCTGTTGGTGGTTTACACCCTGTCACATTGACATTACGCCGTATTGAGCAATTATTTCACTCTATTGGTTTTGATGTGGCAACAGGCCCTGAAATAGAAACCGATTTTTATAATTTTACTGCCCTTAATATTCCAGAAAATCATCCTGCTCGTGCGATGCATGATACATTTTATGTTGATGATGCGCACGTGCTGCGTACGCATACCTCACCCGTGCAGGTGCACTACATGGAAAATGCCTTGAAAGATAATAAAACACCACCATTGAAAATTATCGCACCAGGTCGCGTTTATCGGGTGGATTCAGATGCAACGCATTCACCAATGTTTCATCAGGTTGAAGGATTGTGGGTAGATCAGCATGTGAGTTTTGCCAATTTAAAAGGCGTTGTACAAACTTTTTTGCAGCAGTTTTTTGAACGTGATGATTTAACTGTTCGTTTTCGCCCCTCCTTCTTTCCCTTCACGGAACCTTCGGCAGAAATGGATATGAGCTGGAATGGTGGTTGGTTAGAAATTGGTGGTTGTGGCATGGTGCATCCTGAAGTTTTCAAGCACGTTAATATCGATAGTGAAATTTACCAAGGTTTTGCTTTTGGGTTAGGCGTTGAGCGTCTTGCGATGTTGCGTTACGGTGTGAATGATTTGCGCCATTTCTTTAATAACGATTTGCGCTTTTTAAGCCAATTTTCTAAGTAAACGATTAAGATACGATATGCAATTTTCTGAATATTGGTTACGCCAATTTGTAAACCCAACGCTGGATGCTGATGCTCTAGGCCATGCTTTAACCATGGCTGGCTTAGAAGTGGAAGAGCAGGTGCTTGTTGCCCAACCTTTTATTAACGTCGTTATTGGTGAAATTATTTCAGCAGAAAGGCATCCAGATGCCGACCGCCTACAATTATGTAAAGTGGATGTGGGCCAAGTTGAACCTTTACAAATTGTTTGTGGTGCACCGAATGCGCGCGTTGGTTTAAAAGCACCTTGTGCGATGATTGGTGCTAAATTGGCAGATTTGACTATCAAAAAAGCAAAAGTGCGTGGTATTGAGTCTTCTGGGATGATGTGTTCGGCTAAAGAGCTTGGTTTGGCAGAAGATGCGGATGGATTAATGGAATTTCCTAGTTCAGCAGCGGTTGGTCAAAATGTCCGTGATTATTTAAGATTAGATGACACGCTCTATACCATTAAACTAACGCCTAATCGTGCGGATTGTTTGAGTATTTTAGGTGTTGCACGAGATGTTGCAGCCATAACTGGGGCACCGATTAGTTTGCCTGAAATGATTGCGATTACACCAAGCAATCATCAAAATGTTGCTGTGAATGTAGCTGAGCCAGTTGCTTGCCCTGTTTATTTTGGTCGCGTTGTTGCAGGGGTGAACGCAAAGGCGAAGACGCCCGGTTGGATGGTTCGTGCATTAGAACGTAGCGGCTTGCGCAGTATCAGTGTCATTGTAGACATTACAAATTTTGTATTGCTAGAACTTGGCCAGCCAATGCATGCTTTTGACTTTGATAAGCTCAGCGGTGATATTGCTGTGCGCTTTGCGCAAGCAGATGAATGTATTCAATTGCTCAATGATACAGAAGTAAGATTAGCATCAGATGATTTAGTGATTGCGGATGCTTCAGGTGCGATTGCTTTAGCTGGGATTATGGGTGGTGGTACGACGTCGGTATCAGATGAAACAAGTAATATCTTCTTAGAAGCAGCTTTTTTTACCCCTGATGTTATTGCAGGAAAGGCGCGACGTTTAGGTCTGAGCACAGACGCTTCTTATCGCTTTGAGCGAGGCGTTGATTATGGCAATACCAAACAAGCTTTAGAACGTGCAACGGCGCTAGTGTTGGCTATATGCGGTGGTGATGCAGGTCAAGTTACAGAAGCTGTTGGAACATTGCCAGACCGCAAAACTGTTGTTTTAAGGTGCTCGCGGGTAGCTGCTGTATTGGGAATTGATATTCCTAAAGAAGCCGTTGGTCAAATACTAACCCAACTTGGTTTTTCGTTTACACAAGCCGATGACAGTTTTATTGTGCAAGCGCCAACTTATCGTTTTGATATCGAGCGTGAAGCTGACCTGATTGAAGAGGTAGCTAGACTGCATGGCTACGATAAAATTCCAGCAATTAACCCACAAGCGAGTGTCAATATGCTGCCACTACCAACAGCGAAGTTGAATGCGTTTTGGTTGAAGGATGCTATGCTGGCGCAAGGTTATCAAGAAGTAGTCACTTATAGTTTTGTTGATGAAAGTTGGGAGCGCGATTTATTAGCCAATCCTAAGCCGATAAAGCTAATGAATCCAATTGCAAGCAATCTCAGTGTGATGAGAACAGGTTTGTGGGGCGGATTGTTAGATGTGTTAACTTATAATATTAATCGTAAACAAGAACGCGCAATGTTGTTTGAAGTTGGGAGCACTTTTCATCGACAAGAAGTTGGCTATCGGGAAGAGGCGCATATTGGTGGCTTATGCTATGGCGCTGTTTCACCAGAGCAATGGAGTGTGCCAGCTCGAGATGTTGATTTTTATGATGTTAAAGCCATGGTCGATATCTTGTCACATCATCAAGCTGAATATCGCAAGGAAACTCACCCTGCCTTGCACCCAGGACAAACTGCTCGCATTTATCTGAAAGGTCAGGCGATTGGCTGGTTAGGCAAACTACATCCAAAATGGCAACAACATTACAGCCTACCAAAAAGCACTATTTTATTTGAATTGCAAACGCAGGCTTTACTGCAGACACAGCTTTCAGTCTACACGGAAGTTTTAAAATTCATTCCTGTTAGACGTGACGTTGCGATTGTTGTTGACTGCACACTCGAAGTGCAATCGATCATTGATGCGGTATATAAAGCTGAGATACCCTTCTTGCAGAAGATACAATTATTTGATATTTACCAAGGAAAAGGTATTGCTGAAAACAAAAAAAGCCTTGCATTTCTTATACTTATGCAAGATACTCATAAAACAATGGTTGACTCTGAAGCAGAGGCTGCAATGGCTAAACTGCTTGAACTATTAAAAAATAAATTTGACGCTCAGTTAAGAAACTAACTGAAATAAATAAATCGGATTAAAAGTAAGGCAGGGAGCATTTATGACATTAACGAAAGCGGATTTGGCTGATCTGTTATTTGAGCAAGTAGGGCTCAATAAGCGTGAAGCTAAAGACATGGTAGAAGCTTTTTTCGAAGAGTTAAGGGCCGCGCTTGAAAATGGTGACAGTGTTAAGCTATCAGGATTTGGTAATTTTGAACTTCGTCAAAAAGCAGAGAGACCAGGTCGTAACCCAAAAACAGGCGAAGAAATTCCAATTTCAGCTCGACGTGTCGTCACTTTTCATGCCAGTCAGAAATTAAAAAGTAAAGTCGAAGAGCATTACGCTTCAGAATAACTTAGAAACTTGATTGTCTATGTCTGAACCCACTCAACACTTACAGCTTCCTCCTATCCCTGCCAAACGTTACTTTACGATCGGAGAGGTCAGCGAGTTATGTGGTGTTAAACCGCATGTGTTACGTTATTGGGAGCAGGAATTTATACAACTAAAGCCCGTTAAACGTCGTGGTAATCGTCGTTATTACCAGCACCACGAGGTGCTACTGATTCGTAAAATTAGGGAGCTCTTATACGAACAGGGTTTTACCATTAGCGGCGCACGCAATCGACTTGATGGTGTTGAAGTCGGCGGTGCAAATGTTGCGGTAAAAGAAGATACTGTTGGATCTCAAGCTAAGGTAGAAATCAACAATATAGATTTACCATCCATTAAACATCAAATTCAAGAAGTCATTCAATTATTACGCGTTTATTAACTTAATCTTTAATATTCATTCATCACATATCAATTATAGGCTTTATATTCGGTTTATCTCTACCGTAGTTTCGTGTTTTTTGTTTTATAATAAAAAATATTCAGAGAGTGCATTCGGGGCGTAGCGCAGTCTGGTAGCGTACTTGTCTGGGGGACAAGGGGTCGCAGGTTCAAATCCTGCCGTTCCGACCATTTATTTTCTAAGCTAGCAAGAGACTTAAATGCAAATTAAGACGATCAAAACACAAGCATTTTCTGATCAAAAGCCTGGTACCTCAGGATTGCGTAAGAAAGTCAGCGTCTTTCAACAACCGCATTATCTCGAAAACTTTGTACAAAGCATTTTTGACACATTAATCGTGCCTGAAAATGCGGTGTTGACGCTGGGTGGTGATGGTCGGTTTTATAATCGTGAGGCAATCCAAGTCATTATAAAAATGGCGGCGGCTAATGGGTTTGTTAAAGTGATTGTTGGCCAAGGTGGTATTTTATCTACGCCAGCAGCTTCTCATATTATTCGCCAACATCAGACTTTTGGCGGCATTATCTTATCTGCCAGTCATAACCCTGGTGGGCCTGATAAAGATTTTGGTATTAAATACAATACGGCAAATGGGGGTCCCGCGCCTGAAAAAATTACCGAGGCTATTTTCGAAAACAGCAAAGTCATTCAGTGTTATAAGAAAGCTGAAATTGTCAATATTGACTTAGATGTCTTGGGCGAAACTGTATTAGAGGGTTGCGCTGTCACCATCATTGACTCAGTACATGGTTATGCTGATTTAATGGAAGGTATGTTTGATTTTGCCGCGATTCGAGCGCTATTAACGGATGGGTTTCAATTCAAATTTGATGCGATGCACGCCGTTACTGGGCCTTACGCAAAAGCCATTTTTTTGGATCGATTAGGGGCGCCAGCGGATAGTTTGATGAACTGTGAAGTCACTGAAGATTTTGGTGGTGGCCATCCTGACCCTAATTTGACATATGCGCATGACTTAGTCGATATCGTCTATGGTATGCAAGCGCCAGATTTTGGTGCCGCCTCAGATGGTGATGGTGATCGAAATATGATTTTGGGGAAAGCCTTTTTTGTTACGCCTTCTGATAGTTTGGCTATTATTGCGGCCAATGCACATTTGATTCCTGCTTATAAACAAGGCATTGTTGGGGTTGCGCGTTCCATGCCAACCAGTGGAGCGGTAGACCGTGTGGCGGCTAAAATGGGGATTGATTGCTATGAGACACCCACTGGCTGGAAATTTTTTGGCAACTTGATGGACGCTGGCAAAGTTACATTGTGCGGAGAGGAAAGCTTTGGTACTGGTTCTAATCATGTGAGGGAGAAAGATGGATTGTGGGCGGTGCTATGCTGGCTCAATATTATTGCCGTTAGAAAACAGAGCGTAGAAAAGATTGTAAAAGCCCATTGGGCTGAATATGGACGTAATGTTTATTCACGACATGATTATGAGGCGATTCCAACGGTAAAAGCAGATCGTGTTATCGCACGCCTTCGTCATCAGTTTGATACTTGGATAGGCCAGGGGTTTGGAAACTATCAAGTGAAAGCTTGTGATGATTTTGCTTATAGCGATCCAGTTGATGGTTCGGTTAGTGTGTCACAGGGTATTCGTATTTTGTTTACAGACGGTTCGCGTATCGTGTTCCGATTATCTGGTACTGGCACCCGAGGTGCAACTATCCGCATTTATTTAGAAGCATATGATCCAGATGTGGCGAATCATCATTTAGATGCGCAACAGGCATTGAAGGAGTTGGTTGATATTGCTTTACGGCTTTCTGATTTGATTGCGATCACTGGACAAACGCAGCCAACGGTCATTACTTAAGTGAAAAAGCTTGATTGCACTGCCTGCGAGATAAGCACTCGCTTTTTTTCGGCCAATTGATTCAATCACGGGCTTAATCGTCATTTGATCTTTATACAAACGCACATCCACACGACCTAAAAAGCTCATCCCGGTAACACATCGCCTTGTAAGCCTGGGGCAATCGAGGCGGAAACACTTTTTGCTTCAACACCACCTAGTTTGACAAAGGCTCACCGAACTAAATAGCCAACCGCATCGCTATTAGCCGTGCCTGTGCAAACGGCAGCAACACTTTTTAAAGGTAGCCTATCAGCAATGATTTGAGAAATGGCAACGCCAGTTGCTTCTGTGTCTACGAGTCCATTTACTTTTTGACCATTGATTAAAGCATCAGAGCGTTAGTGTCCATCTAAGCCGCGTTTGAGCACAACTTCGGTCGTCGTACCTTGGCTGGCGATTTAATTAGGATGCTGAATATTGTCCGCAAGGTAATCAATAGCGCCAGCGAGGCCCAGTCAAATCAGTCTAAGGAATAAGCTACTTCTTGACATTAACAGAAGTGCTGATTAAAAAGGCAATTGGACATGTGGCGCTGCCGCTAGAATGACATCCCTGAAACGCGCTTGAATGCGGTTTAATGCAGCTTCATTGTCTGCTTCAAAGCGCAGGACAATAACTGGGGTCGTGTTTGATGGACGCATTAAACCAAAACCGTCACTATATTCAACACGTAAACCATCAATTTTGATGACTTTTGCATCATCGAACTTTGCTACTTTTTGTAGTTTTGCAATTAATGCATGCGGTTCACCTTCTTGCATTTCAATATGTTGTTCAGGCGTGTTGACGCTGTCGGGTAGTGCGTTAAGGACTGCTGAAGCGTCACTCGACTGACTCAAGATTTCCAACAAGCGTGCACCTGCATATAAACCATCATCAAAACCGTACCAACGTTCTTTGAAAAAAATATGACCACTCATTTCACCAGCAAGGGCGGCAGCTGTTTCCTTCATTTTTGCTTTGACTAAAGAATGGCCTGTTTTCCACATCAATGGTTTACCCCCCCGCGCCTGAATCCATGGTGCTAAATGGCGAGTTGATTTCACATCGTAAATAATCGTCGCCCCAGGTTCGCGCTTCAGGACATCCTCTGCAAATAGCAACAGCTGCCTGTCTGGATAAATAATATGCCCCTCTTTTGTTACCACACCTAAACGGTCACCATCGCCATCAAAAGCCAGTCCAATCTCTGATTCGCCTGTTTTAAGGGCATGGATTAAATCTTTTAAATTACTTGGTACGGAGGGATCTGGGTGGTGATTAGGAAAATGGCCATCTACTTCGCAAAAAAGCTCTTCAACTTCACATCCCAATGCTTCATAGAGCTTTTTAGCAAATACACCAGCGACGCCATTACCTGCGTCTACAGCAATTTTCATCGGGCGGCTCAGTTTAATATGATGGCTAATCTGGGCAATATATTCATTATCAATATAATAAGTGCTTTCTTGCCCAGTCCCAGTGGCTAACACGTTTGTTTCAATGCGTTGACGTAAGGCTTGTATCGACTCGCCTGACAGCGTTTCGCCTGCCAGCACCATTTTCAGACCGTTATAATTAGGTGGATTGTGACTGCCTGTTACCATCACACCACAGTCGGTGTTAAGGTGATAGGCGGCGAAGTACACAACAGGTGTTGCCACTAGACCTAAGTTAATGACGTCAACACCCGCTTTGCGAATGCCAATCGCTAGTGCGGCGGCAAGTGATGGGCCAGATAAGCGACCATCGTAGCCAACACAAATTGTCGATTGTTGACGCGCCAACGCTTCACTACCTAAAGCTTGACCGATAGACTCTACAATTGCAGGTGTTAGCGTTTCTCCTACGATACCACGGATATCGTAGGCTTTAAAGATGGCTTTCGGTAGAGACGGCTCTTGTCTGGTTATATTGTTTGGTGTCATTAACTAGCTTCATCCATCCATGCTAGCTGAATGGCTTCCAGTATTTTTTCACCGCAATGGTCTTCTGTATCATCAAATCCATCCAGATTCATTACCCATTGCATTAAGTCAGTAAAGCGGATGGTCTTAGGATCTGTTTCTGGATATTGGTCGTAAAGATCTTCTGCAATTCTTTGTGTGTCTGTCCATTTCATTGTGATAAGCTCAAATGACGATTAAAAAATCATTATAGCTTGCTATTAATTTGTTGTGAAAGTCAAAAAAAAATCCCAACCACGAGGGTTGGGATAAGGGAGGAGTCGAAACTTGGGAGAATTACGCTCTATCTTGATAAAAGCAAACAATATGCCAATTTATATTATGTTAAAAATCAATATGTTATAAAAGTTTCAATGTTAAGTATGTGTGATTCATTTGCAATCTACCTGATTGGTGCACGCTTTAGGTGCATTAATTGCATGAACTCTTTACGTTTTTAGCTATCAATTAAGCGAATCACCGGTTTTAGTAAATAAGCTGTCATGATAAAATACGCGATTATTCTTACTACGTCATTTTTGGAAATCATTACCCTATGTTTAGCCATTCAAATAAACTTCACATTACTGACCCTGCTATCGCAAAACTGATTGATGCAGAGGTGCAACGCCAGGAGCAACATATTGAGTTAATTGCTTCAGAAAATTACACCAGCCCAGCGATAATGGAAACGCAAGGTTCGCAATTAACGAATAAATATGCAGAAGGTTATCCAGGCAAGCGTTTTTATGGTGGTTGTGAGGTTGTTGATCAAGTTGAGCAATTAGCGATTGACCGTTTAAAAGCCTTGTATGGAGCTGAATATGCAAATGTGCAACCACATTCTGGTTCGCAAGCTAATCAAGCCGTTTACTTTGCGATGTTAAAGCCTGGCGATACGATTATGGGGATGAATTTAGGACATGGCGGACATTTAACCCATGGTTCACCCGCAAATATATCAGGTAAGTTGTTCAATATTGTCGCTTATGGTCTTAATGAGCATGAAGAGATTGATTACGATGAGATGGAGCGTATTGCCATTGAGTCTAAGCCTAACTTGTTAATCGGTGGTGCTTCCGCTTATGCCTTGCGTTTTGATTGGGCACGTATGGCAGAGATTGCTAAAAAGGTCGGCGCGTATTTTATGGTCGATATGGCGCATTATTCTGGATTGATTGCTGGTGGTGTTTATCCTAATCCAGTGCCACACGCGGATTTTGTTACATCGACGACCCATAAAACATTGCGTGGCCCACGTGGCGGTATCATTATGGCAAAAGCTGAATTTGAGAAAAAATTAAACTCAAGTGTATTCCCGAGCTTGCAAGGCGGCCCTTTAATGCATGTTATGGCAGGTAAAGCCACAGCTTTCTTAGAGGCAGCAACGCCTGAATTTAAATCCTATCAGAAGCAAGTGGTTAAAAATGCAGCAGTGATGGCAGATGTGCTAGCATCGCGCGGGTTACGCATTATTTCCGGACGAACCGAGTCACATGTGTTTTTGGTTGATTTGCGTGCTAAAGGGTTAACAGGTAAGGCGGCAGACGCAGCCTTAGGGTTGGCACATATCACAGTGAATAAAAATTCAATTCCGAATGATCCAGAGAGCCCGTTTGTGACGTCTGGTATTCGGATTGGATCGCCAGCAATTACAACTCGCGGCTTTAAAGAAGACGAAGCAAAACAAGTGGCACATTTGATTGCAGATGTGTTGGATAACCCTGAAGATGAAGCTACGATTGCGGCAACCAAAGTAAAAGTACATGCGCTAACTTCACGTTTCCCAGTTTATAGTGCTTAAGTCATTTTAGGTGTTTTAAAATTGTTTAAGCGAACAATCATTCAATGAGATGTCCTTTCTGTAATGCAGATGATACGCAAGTCGTTGATTCTCGTGTGAACGACGAAGGCGATTCAGTTCGTCGTCGTCGTCGCTGTGGCAGTTGTGATAAGCGCTTCACCACTTATGAGACTGCTGATTTGCGTTTGCCACAGGTCATTAAAGGTAACGGCAATCGTGAAGACTTTAAAGATGAGAAACTCCGAGAAGGTTTCTTTTTAGCTTTACACAAGCGCCCAGTATCTGCCGAACTGATGGAAGAAGCGTTGCAACATATTCGCAGCAAATTGCTCGTCTTGGGTGAGCGTGAAGTGCCTTCGCGTCAAATCGGCGAGTTGGTGATGGCTGAGCTACGTAAGCTAGACAAAGTGGCGTATATTCGCTTTGCTTCAGTTTACCGTAGTTTTCAAGATGCGGACGACTTCCGTGACGCCCTTAAAGATTTAAAGTAACCAATATATGACAGACTACACGCCTGACGATCATCGTTTTATGACGCAGGCTTTGCGGTTAGCCGAGCAGGGCTTATACACAAGTATGCCGAACCCGCGTGTAGGTTGTGTCGTCGTCAAAGAGGGTGTTGTTGTTGGCTCAGGCGCACATTTAAAAGCAGGTACACCACATGCAGAAGTGCATGCATTGCTTCAAGCGGGGTTGCTAGCAAGGGCTGCAACGGTTTATGTTACGCTTGAGCCTTGTAGTCATCATGGGCGTACGCCACCTTGTGCAGACGCACTGATTAAAGCGGGTGTTGCTAAAGTAGTGATTGCGATGCAGGATCCCAATTCCTTAGTTTCTGGTCAAGGCATTGCTGCTTTAAAAGCAGCTGGAATATCCGTATTTACAGGTCTTATGCAACAGCAGGCACATGATTTAAATATTGGGTTTATTACGCGTATGACGCTGAAAAAACCTTTTGTCCGCAGTAAAATTGCCGCTAGCCTTGATGGTCAAACTGCGTTAAGCAACGGCGCTAGTCAATGGATTACCAGTGCTGCAGCTAGGCGCGATGTGCAACATTGGCGTGCAAGGTCATGTGCTGTGTTGACTGGGATTGGCACTGTTTTGCAAGATAATCCAAGTTTAACTGTGCGAGAATTTTCCATGGATCGTCAACCTTTATCTGTGGTCGTCGATAGTCAATTGCGGATACCGCTTGATGCTAAACTGCTGAATAATCCACATGTGCTGATTGCGTATGCACAAGACACCCAGCAAAAAGCCACGCAATTAAGCAAAATGGGAATTGCTTTAATCCGCATTCCTGACAATAGCGGCAAGGTCTGCCTCCACACGCTACTAAAGCATCTTGCAAGCAATCAGATGAATGAAGTGATGGTTGAGGGTGGTGAGGGTTTAAATGGTGCTTTAATGGCACTTAACTGCATAGATGAGTTGCTATTGTATTATGCGCCTAAGCTGATGGGTAGTGATGCAAAAGGCATGTTCGCTTTACCTGCATTACAAAGTATGCAAGCCGTTATCCCGCTGGAGATAAAAGAAGTGCGACAGTTGGGTGATGATGTTCGAGTCATAGCAAGATGCATGAATGTTTAAAAAAAACATCAACATTGATTGATACCCACTGTCATTTAGACGCCGATGTTTTTCGTGAAGATCGCGAACTAATCTTACAGCAAGCACTTGAATTTGGTGTCGGTATGGTGGTTATACCTGCCGTAAAGCCCAAACATTTTGCCCAGCTAGCTGGTCTGGCTGATCAGCATGGTAATTGTTGTTATGCATTAGGTATACATCCAATGTTTATCGACCAAGTGAGTCCTAAGGATATTATTCAATTGAATAAGCTTGTCACACAGACACTAGTGCAACAGAATAAATTGGTTGCTATTGGAGAAATTGGTTTAGATTTTTATGTGACTAAGCAAAATAGAGAAGCTCAAGCTTACTTTTTTGGTGAGCAACTCAACATCGCTAAGACACATGATTTACCTGTGATTTTGCATGTGCGTAGTGCAATTGATGAGGTCTTAAAGCAATTAAGATTAACTAAAGTTAAGGGTGGTATCGCTCATGCATTTAATGGCAGTATGCAGCAAGCGGAAGCATTGATTGAATTGGGATTTAAACTGGGCTTTGGTGGCGCGATGACCTATATCCGCGCGATAAAGATTAGAGAGCTCGCTAGAAACTTGCCTTTAGAGGCAATCGTATTAGAGACGGATGCGCCAGATATGCCGCCAGCATGGTTGGATAAAAAACAACGCAATAGTCCATTAGAGCTTTTAAAAATTGCAGAAACCTTAGCAGATTTGAGGCGCATTCCAGTGTCGCAAATCATTGAAATAACAAGAAAAAATTCTGAGATGGTTTTGCCAAAAATAGCTGACTTATGCACACCACTTCAAGCTTTACATTAAGTAATGCTAAAAAACAGCATAAAACCAATGAGATACAGTAAGTTATTGATTTTAAAGATAAAAATAATAGATTAAAAAATGAACTTTTTAAAAAACCCCTTATAAATTGGTAAGTTACGATTTTATGTCACTTTAATCCACAAAGTTATCCACAGATTCTGTGGATGGAAAATGGCAAAAAATACTTATCCATAAATAGCAAGCCATTTATTTATATTTTTTTACTTGATTTTTAATTTTTAAGGTTGCCAACGTCGTTAATTTTATGTTTGTAAATCACATACACTATCGAGCCATTTGGCCTGAATCCAATTTTAAGTCGGTGAGTATTATTGATCAGACTAAGTTGCCTTTTCATTTTGAGCATGTGCAGATTGATACACTAGAAAAGATGATTCATGCCATTAGTTGTATGCAGGTGCGAGGCGCGCCTTTGATTGGTGCATCGGCTGCATATGGACTTGCGTTAGCGATGCTCAATGATTCGAGCAATGCACATTTGCGGCTAGCGGCTGAGCAGCTGATACAATCAAGACCAACAGCGGTTAACTTGGCTTGGGCAGTTAATCGGATGGTTTCGCACTTAACTCACCTTCTGCCTCATGAGCGTGTGTCTGCGGCATGGTTAGAGGCGGCTAAAATTGCGGATGAGGATGTTGAGCAGAATCGCATGATTGGCCAACATGGGTTGGCATTAATTGCTCAAGCCTATCAAGAAAAAACTTTTCATATTTTGACCCACTGTAATGCAGGTTGGTTGGCGACGGTAGATTTTGGCACTGCACTCTCGCCAATTTATGCTGCGCATGATGCTGGATTGGCGCTTCATGTTTGGGTAGACGAAACACGTCCACGCAATCAGGGTGCCAGTCTTACCGCATGGGAATTGGGGCAACATGGTGTACCGCATACCGTCATTTCTGATAATGCAGGCGGGCATTTAATGCAGCAAGGGCAGGTAGATATGGTGATTGTCGGCGCTGACCGCGTCGCTGCTAATGGCGATGTCTGTAATAAAATAGGGACCTATCTCAAAGCGTTAGCTGCGGATGATAATCAAATCCCTTTTTATGCGGCTGTACCTAGCCCAACCATTGATATTGAGTTGGCACATGGGCGTGATATTGTGATTGAAGAGCGCCATCATGATGAAGTGGCTTATATGCAAGGGCATACAGCGGATGGTCGCTTGCAAAGTGTGCGTGTAATACCTGTGCACAGTAATGCCGCTAACCCCGCGTTTGATGTTACGCCTGCACGATTAGTAACAGGGATCATCACAGAAAAAGGGGTATTCGCGCCAAATCAGTTAGCAAAAGGGATAGGGTGATTATGAGAGAAGCTTTACTGAATGTTGCTCAGCAATTAGTTCAAGCAGGGCTTAACAAAGGCGCTTCAGGCAATTGTAGTGTCAGGGATAATGACGGTTTACTGATTACGCCTAGTGGTATTGATGTGGCGCTGATGAATGCGACATCTATGGTGAGCATGCAAATGGATGGCAAAGCTGAAGCTGGCAAAAAGCCATCATCAGAGTGGTTTTTTCATCGTGATATTTATCAGCAACGTCCAGAGGTGAATGCGGTTATTCACACACACAGTATGTTTGCCACAACAATGGCTTGTCTACATCAAGCGATACCAGCCTTTCATTATATGATTGCAATCACTGGTGGTGATCACATTCGATGCGCGCCTTATGCCTTGTTTGGCACACCAGCTTTATCAGCGCTAGCACTGATGGCTTTGCGCGGGCGAAAAGCCTGTTTACTGGCCAATCATGGCATGATTGCAGTGGGCGCCAGCTTGGAAGAGGCATTGGCAATTGCGGTAGAAGTAGAAAACCTTTGTGAGCAATATTGGCGTTTGCTACAAATCACACCAACACCACCTTTATTAGGTGAAGCTGAAATGCAAGCAGTACATCAGCAGTTCAAAAATTATCGAAACTGGAAACGATAAGTCAACTATTTTTTATTGCAATCAGACACAGCGTTTGATTGTGATTGCCCCACCTTTCACGTAAAATAACAACCCGTCTGCAATAATTCTTATAAAGCCTTCTCATGACCAAATATGTATTCGTAACCGGCGGTGTTGTTTCTTCTTTAGGGAAAGGCATAGCAGCGGCAAGCTTAGGGGCAATCCTTGAGTCGCGTGGCCTTAATGTGACCATGCTCAAATTAGACCCTTATATCAATGTTGACCCAGGCACCATGTCGCCTTTTCAACATGGTGAGGTGTTTGTCACAGACGATGGAACAGAAACCGATTTAGACTTAGGTCATTATGAGCGCTTTATTAGCGCCAAGATGGGCAAAAAAAATAATTTCACGACAGGCCAAATTTACGAGAGTGTCATTAAAAAAGAGCGCCGAGGTGAGTATCTAGGTAAAACGGTGCAAGTAATCCCACACATTACGGACGAAATGAAAATGCATATTCGCACAGGTGCGCAAGGCGCCGACGTGGCGATTGTAGAAGTCGGTGGGACAGTGGGCGATATTGAGTCTTTACCCTTTCTAGAGGCGATACGCCAAATGGGCTTTGAAGAAGGTGCAAAGAATGTTTGTTACGTGCATTTGACTTTATTGCCATGGATTCCAACAGCTGGAGAACTAAAAACCAAGCCTACGCAGCATTCCGTTAAAGAGTTGCGAGAAATTGGTATTCAGCCAGACTTGTTATTGTGTCGTGCAGAACATGAAATTCCTGAAGAAGAGCGCCGTAAAATTGCGTTATTCACCAATGTGCCATTTGAAGCGGTTATTAGTGCTGTAGATGCTGATACCATTTACAAAATCCCACTGTTATTACACGATCAAATGATGGACAAAATTGTTTGTCATAAACTCGGTATTGAAGCCAAGCCAGCCAATCTAGCTGAGTGGAAGAAAATTACCCATGCCTTAGCCAATCCAAAACATCATGTTGATATTGCCTTTGTCGGTAAATATGTAGATTTAACTGAATCGTATAAGTCACTAACAGAAGCATTGATTCATGCGGGCATTCATAATGAAGCTAAAGTCAAAATTCACTTTATCGATAGTGAAGAAGTTGAGAAAACGGGTACAGATGGTTTGAAGGCAATGGATGCTATTTTAATTCCTGGCGGCTTCGGTAAGCGCGGCACGGAAGGTAAAATTAAAACCATTCAATATGCGCGTGAAAACAAAATCCCTTATCTAGGCATTTGCCTAGGTATGCAGTTGGCTGTGATTGAATATGCGCGAAATGTTGCAGGATTAACAAACGCTAACAGTAGCGAATTTGATTCAGAAACACCCCATCAATTAGTCGGATTGATTGATGAATGGCAAGATGCTTCTGGTAAGCTGGAAAAGCGAGATGCAAACTCTGATTTAGGCGGCACGATGCGCTTGGGTGCTCAAGCATGTCCGATTGAACCAAATACAAAAGCGGCAAGCATTTACGGAGCGCAAGTGAACGAGCGGCATCGTCATCGTTATGAAGTCAATAATCATTATGTTGAGCAACTGAAAGCTGCTGGATTAGTCATTTCTGCTCGTACACCAACTGAGCAATTATGCGAAATGATTGAGTTGCCAGAAGCTACGCATCCTTGGTTTGTAGCTTGCCAGTTTCACCCTGAGTTTACCTCTAATCCGCGTGACGGCCATCCATTGTTCAGCGCTTATGTAAAAGCAGCACTTGCGTATAAAGGAACAAAATAAATGAAATTATGCGGTTTTGAAGTCGGTTTGAATCAGCCTTTATTTTTAATTGCTGGACCATGTGTGATTGAGTCGCGCGAGTTTGCTATTGAAACTGCTGGCCAATTAAAAGAAATTGCAGCCCGCATTGGTGTGCCGTTTATTTATAAGTCTTCTTATGATAAAGCCAACCGCAGCTCAACCAGAACCTTTCGAGGATTTGGCTTAGATGAAGGCTTAAGAATTTTAGATGAAGTGAAAAGCCAAATTGGTGTGCCTGTCTTAACAGATGTCCATACCGCTGAGCAAGTGCCACACGTCGCAGCAGTTGTTGATGTGCTTCAAACCCCAGCTTTTCTATGTCGCCAAACAGACTTTATTGTTGCTTGTGCCCAATCAGGCAAGCCTGTGAACATCAAAAAAGGTCAGTTTCTAGCACCACACGATATGTTACAGGTGGTGAATAAAGCGAAAGAGGCTAACGGTGGAGCCGATAATATTATGGTTTGTGAGCGCGGTGCTTCGTTCGGCTATAACACTTTAATCTCTGATATGCGTGGTTTAGCAACTATGCGCGAAACGCATTGCCCAGTGGTATTTGATGCCACACATTCTGTACAACAACCAGGCGGTCAAGGGGATAAAAGCGGTGGACAGCGTGAGCATGTGCCAGTTTTGGCACGGGCTGCGGTTGCAAGCGGAATTGCTGGTATCTTTATGGAAACGCATCCTAACCCAGCTATGGCATTGTCTGACGGCCCCAACGCTTGGCCCTTAGATAAAATGGCAGATTTATTACAGGTGTTAGTGGATATTGACAGACTAGTAAAAAAAGCTGGATTCGCTGAAATGTCACTTTAATACTTATCAAAGAAAGTATTGAGTAACAAAGAATCAAGCGTATACCCATAGATTAATTACGAAATGACCAAAGGAAAAACGATGAGCGCAATTGTAGATGTAATCGCCCGCGAAATTATGGATTCACGCGGAAACCCAACCATAGAAGCAGATGTGTTGCTTGAGAGCGGTGTAATTGGCCGTGCCGCAGTGCCATCTGGCGCTTCTACAGGTGCGAAAGAGGCAGTGGAATTGCGTGATGGCGATAAAAAACGCTACTTAGGTAAAGGTGTATTGCAAGCAGTTGAAAATGTTAACACTGAAATTACAGAGGCCATTATTGGTTTAGACGCTGAAGAACAGGCATTTATTGATAAAACTTTGATTGAGCTTGATGGGACAGAAAATAAAGACCGTTTAGGTGCGAATGCGATTCTGGCGGTTTCAATGGCTTGTGCACGTGCAGCGGCTGAAGAAAGTGGGTTACCTTTGTACCGTTATTTAGGCGGTTCAGGCATGATGCAATTACCAACACCGATGATGAATATTATTAACGGTGGTGAGCACGCGGACAACTCTGTGGACATTCAAGAGTTTATGATTATTCCAGCTGGTTTACCTACTTTTCGTGAGGCACTACGTTGTGGTGCTGAGATTTTCCATCAACTCAAAAAAACATTGGCGGCAAAAGGTTTGGCAACAACTGTGGGAGATGAAGGGGGATTTGCACCAGATTTACCATCAAATGAATCGGCGTTGCAATTGATTATGGAAGCTATTTCAGCAGCAGGTTACGAACCAGGTAAAGATGTGTATTTGGGTTTAGATTGTGCGAGTAGTGAGTTTTACAAAGATGGTCTATATGTTTTAGCATCAGAAGGGGCTTCACTGACTTCAGCACAATTTTGTGACTACCTAGCAACATTATGCGACAAATATCCCATCATCAGCATTGAGGATGGCATGGATGAGTTTGATTGGGATGGTTGGGATTTGTTAACCAAACGCTTAGGGGACAAAGTGCAACTGGTAGGCGATGACCTATTTGTTACAAATCCAAAAATCCTAAAAGAAGGTATTGTAAAGAAAGTTGCCAATTCTGTTTTGATTAAAGTTAATCAAATTGGCACCTTAACTGAAACATTTCAAACGATTGAAATGGCAAAACGTGCTGGTTATACCGCAGTGATTTCTCACCGTTCAGGTGAGACCGAAGATACAACGATTGCCGATCTTTCTGTTGCAACTAATGCTTTGCAAATTAAAACAGGTTCGCTTTGTCGTTCTGAGCGCGTAGCAAAATATAACCAATTGTTGCGTATTGAAGAAGAGTTAGGGGATGCATCAAGTTACGCAGGCTTATCTGCTTTTTATCAGCTATTTAAATAAATTTTTTGGATTGTTTTGAAAGCGTTAACCATTATTTTTGTCTTGCTAATTGCCTTGCTACAATATCCATTGTGGCTAGGCAAAGGCAGTTGGTTACGTGTTTGGAAAGTCAATCAGCAAGTGCAAAAACAAGCATTGGATAATGCTGCCAGCCAACAGCGAAATGATACGCTAAGAGCAGAAGTTCGTGATCTTAAACAGGGTGATGCTGCTGTAGAAGAGCGCGCTCGTAGTGAGTTGGGTATGATCAAGCCTGGCGAAACATTTTATCAAGTGATTGATGCGTCAAAGCTTAATCCAGCCCAGTAAAACGTTAACTCATTCAAGCTAGAGAAGCATTAGTAGTTGATTTGTACAGTGCTCGCAGCGCTTGATTTAACGTGACTCAGGTTATTGGGTTCGGCTCATGCGCATCCAACTTCATCATTCTTTTTCCAAAGCATACGGTAGTGTTTTGAATTTAATCGGGTATGAATTCCAGCTAACATTACCCGATTCTTTCGCTTCAATTCGCATTTCAATTAAGGCATCAAAACCGTCAGCAAAGTTGGCGCCTGCGCTGACTATTTGGCCTACATCATTCTCGCTAGCATCCAGCACTTTGTCACCTGCGCTAGGCATGCTTGCGTTCGTTGCTGCAGCTTCGATCGTCGCGAGATAAGTCCGACGCTTTACCGCTCCTAAATAATGCGTTCTCGCTACAATTTCTTGCCCTGTGTAGCAACCTTTCTTAAAGCTAATACCGTTTAGTTTGTCCAAGTTAAGCATTTGTGGCACAAATTGCTCTTGTGTTGCTTCGACTATTTCAGGTAGACCTGTTTGAATATTCAGCCAGTCCCAACTTGCTTTAGTTGCTGATTTAAATTTAGTGTGAAGTTGAGTTTGAACATAGTTTGCTTGTTCGGCATTAATCAGCAACTCAAATCGTTGGTGACCTGCGATGGTTGGGAGTTTAATCATTACTCCTATGCACTGTTCTGCTTCGACAATCGGTACTAGCGAATAATTTTCAGTTGGTACTGGCGATGAAAAGATATTAGATAAAAGATGCGCTGCTTGTGGTCCATTGACACCCAATCGCATCAATTGCGCACTGACATCACTAATATCAACTTTTGAACGCATGACATACATGTTCAGGCGTTTCATAATCGGCGCCAGTAGTGGCTGATTAAACTGTAAATATACGGTTTCATGGTGTTTAAAGGCGAGGAATAACGCTAACATACGTCCTTTAGGCGAGCAGTAAGCGCTGAAGTGTGCATGGCGACCATCTAATGCTTTAACATCATTAGTCACTTGGCCTTGCAAGAACGTGATGGCATCATCACCGCTCACTGCTAATAAACCCAGATGCGATAAATCGCAAAGGATGTTGTCTGTTTGCCAATTTGTTTCTGTCATGCCACTATTTACCTTATATGAAAAATCAATTAATTCAAGCTATTGAGATTAGAGTTAAACCGTCATTGGTATTATTGGGTGCGCTTAGTCTGATTTCAATCCTTAGTTGTTTGGTTTTGTTAGCGTTGCCTATCCCATTGATGGTTAAATGGCTGATGATAACAATCGTCATTTGCTCAAGCTTCTACTATACCTTACGGGATGCACTGCATCTATTACCATGGTCATGGCAGACAATAACGGTGAGTAGCCAGGGTCAACTTCGATTAAGCAATCAAAGAGGCGAACAGTTTACCCCAGTTTTACAGGCTTCCTGCTTTATTCATCACAAGCTGATTGTTATTAATGCCAAATCCTTAGACCAACAACATTCAATCAAGCGTGCTCTTCCACCTGTGATTATCTTTTTTGCAAGCGGATAGCCAACAGCATAGACAGTTACGGGTTTAGCTGCGCTGGTGGCAGCATGAATCTTGATTGGTGAAAGAGCCAATTAAATAAGTCTTTTGCTGGTCAAAATAATGAGAGGAGCAACATCGCTTACGTAAGACTTTTCATCGTGAACGTTAGGTTGACCAGGAATGCGTATGGTTAACGAATATAGTTGTCGTGCGCGATGGTAGCTTCGTTTTCAGATGACCGCTTGAACGACCTTTTATATAAGCCGATGGTTTCAGCCATGCGTCTAAAGGGGTGTTTGCTAAAGTAGGCCGCGAGCAGTAACAGGCCTGCTAATGTAGCTAATACCCAATCAATGTTGAATGGTTCGATAGCGCGTCGAGCGGGTTTTTGTTTTTTCATTGCGCTTAACACTTGGTGTACGTTTTCTCCATGCACATACAATGCGCCTACCTCATGACTAATTTCTTTCAAGTAAGCTTCATCAAGCTTAGAGATGTAGCGGTCAAACTCACCAGAGGCAACACTATCATTTCTAGTACCAATATTGGATTCAGAAATTTGGGCTATCCCTGGTTGCAAAGCAAAACTTTCATTTGACCAATATCCAATGACCTGATTGTCTTGACTTAATTTTGGAATGGCAGCGCCTTCTAAACTGCCAACACCCACAAATAGCCAATCCTTAGCATCTTGTACACCAGCCAAATCTTTTTTATTAAACACATGTAGTTTTGGAGCTTCTTCACCATCGGTGAAAAAAACCACTTGCGCAGTTTCTGGGAAGGCGCGAATTGTACGGGAGATGCTGTATAGATTTTCACGGATACGACTATTACCCGACCACGCAGTACGCCAGTCAAGATGATCAATGGTGTCTTTGATCGCATGAAAATTTTCACAGACTTCAATTGGGTGATAAAGCGCAGCAGTACTAACGCCTGCAAACAATGATACTCCGACTTTTGTGCCACATGGTAATGAAGAGACCACTTCGTGCATTAATGTTTTAGTATGGTCCATACGTGTGATTTTTTGACCATTAACTTCAATATCGGGAGTATTCATGCTCTGTGAGATATCAGCAACTAGCATATACGTGTAAATGTTATGCTTGAGCGGGATAGTAGGGCGAAAGATGGCAATCAGCAATAGCAACAATGCGCCACCAAGGAGGGTCGAGTCTTTATTTTCTTTTAAAAATCGAGTGAAATTCTGCATGTGCCTGCTCTTGTTAAGGTAAACCAACTGGGATATTACTCATAATCATGCCAGGCGCATCGGAGTCGCTCACACCAGGTGTAGGTACCTCTGGCAGCAATGACATTACGCGATCTAAGTTGCGACGTGTTCCCCAATTACTGTTATCCAGTTTAACCGCGTTTTTGTAAGCTGTTTTTGCTTCTAAAAGCAAGTATTCGGCTTCATCACGTGTCCTGGGGTCATTACTACTATCCACTCGCAAGGCTTTCAAAAAAAACATATTGCCAATATTATGAAACACAGCAGAACGATTGCTGGCAGAGCTCGTTTGGGTCAACCCAGTAAACAATTTGGTTGCTTCTTTGTAATATTCTTTTTTGGCTAACCAATAAGCTTGTGCATACTTTGCTTCATAACTTAATTGATCAGTTTTTGGTGGCTTACCGATTTTAACCGCTGTATTAAACGCGTTAATCTGATTCAAGCGATTAACTTGATGCGCAATACCAAGGCTAGAAATCAATGCAATCAAACTGCAACCCCAGGTGAGTTTTTTGACGGTTAAAAATCCTAAGTTGAGCGCCATGTTTTATTCTCCAAATATTTCACGCCAAGCAATAATGCAATCATCATTGCGGCTAAGAAATAACATAATTGCGTAAAGTTCTTACCTGGTATTTTTTCTAGGTAGGTAATGGGTTTCTTTTCTTTTTTATTAATATCGAAAATAGCGGCTTCTAATGATTTTGGGTCTTCCGCTTCGTAAGCTTGAAAAGGCGTATCCAACGTTTTAAAGAAATTATGTAATTCAATTTGCACTGGTGGCAATTCGATTTCTTTCCAATTTTCGTATTTTGGGTCGAAAATACTGATTCCACCAGGTTGCCTCAATACAATCCAGTAAAGCGTAATATTATGTTGCTGTAGCCACGCTTTGAGTTTTTGCTGGACAACACCCTCAACTCTACCAGCACCGTCAGAAATCAAGATAATGGCGCGCGAGCCAGAATCAGGTACTTGATCAAATTGTGCAACAGCACTAGTTAAGCCAGCGCCAATATTGGTTTGAAATAATGCATTGCCTGCAGTTGCTTTAATCGCGGCCAAGATAGCCTCTCTGCTTTCGGTTAATGGTAAGACATACATGGCGGAGTTACTAAAGGTAGTAATGCCAATCATGTCGTTTTTACGTGCATTGACAAAGGCCGTCATCAGGCGACTGGCTGCAGCTGACTTAGTTTCACCCACATTACCAGAAGCCACGCCTCCTGCAAATGCGTCATCCATACTCGCACTACGGTCTAATACCAATGCGATTTGTGCACCTACGCCTATTTTCTCAATTTTCTGCTCTAAGGTGTGTGGGTCAGCTAGGCCAACGATGATGCAGGCGATACTAATGCTGGCTAATAATTTCAGCATCAAACCAATTAAATTGGATAATGGGTCATGCGGCAACATCTCTACCCATGAATAGCTTCTAGTGTGCGAGCGTTCAAGTAAAATCGGCAATAAAGCAAGCGGCAATAGCCACAACATTAATGGATGCGTAAAAGCCATTAAGTGTAGTCTCCTTGCATAATATCGGGCACTAAGCCACGTTCACAATCACGTAAATGACGGCATAGCGTCAGCAACCATGCTCTAGGATTAACGCTATTCAATGGTTGCGAACAATCTTCAAAAAATACTTGATGAGAAAAACCAAAAAACTTCTCTATTTCATATTGGGCTGGTTTGAAAGTGGGTTTTGAATCAAGCAATTCGGCTAGATTATGACTAAATAAACTCATGCCTGCAGTTTTATTCATTGCAGCGTGAACACACGATACTGCCTGTTTGATTCCATCAGGTGAGTCATCCAATTTTTTGACCTCTCGATACGCTCTAGCAAAAGGCGCGCCCATTCTCGGCAGCCATGCTCGAGTACCAAGAATGTATAATAAGCCAAGCATCGATAATGCTAAGAGCCCAGCTAATAGTTTTATGTGCAACATGGCTTTGTTTGTATCTAAAGTCAGGGGTGGCGTAAAGGGATACATTTCTTGGGCTAACTTAATTTGGCCAATTAGAGAAAGTGGCGAAATTCTAAAGTTGAATGAAGGGATGCGGTATTGCACAATTTCTTTTGGATTTTGTGTATTACGTAGTTTTAAAATTTCAGCAGGCAAAGCGGCAGGTTTCGCCACGCGGTGAGTTTTAAACACTTGATAACTTAAATCCAGCACGTGGGTTTCACTGTCAGTTGCAGTTGTTGTTTTTTTATCAATACCCACCAATTCAATGCCAGATACTTCGCCTTTATAACGATGCTCGTAACCAATGATAGGTAGGGATTCTTCAATCAATTCATAGGGTTTTTTGATGGTAATGGTAACTGTTCTGTTGAGAATATCACCGACAACATAACCAGCATCGCGGGTTGGGTCCTCAACAGTTAATTCAATAAACTTGTCATCAACGCTGGGTAAAATTACATCAGCAAGCAGTGGCTGTGAACAGCATAGGGCACTTAAGCTTAGTAAATGGATGAAAATGCGCTGTATGGTATGGCTAGGTTGCATAAGTTTACTCATCATGATTTAAGCGGCGACATACTGGTGAAAATAATCACTTAATAAGTCGGCATCAAACTGGTTGGCGACAAAAAATGGCTGCATATCAAAGCGTAAAAACAAGTCTTCGATCGCTTTTTTTCTTTGTTCAAAGCTTTCCAAAATACGTTTTTTGTATTCTTTACGTAAAAATAAAGTGCGTTTAGCGCCTGTTTCGGGGTCGGTCACATTGGCAATGCCAAATTCAGGCAAATCACGATATTCAGCCGTGTCCCATAACACTACAGGAATAATATGATGACCTAACATAAGCACTAAGGCAGCTTCTAAATCTTGCATCGGCATATGAAAATCAGATACTAAAAAAATCAAAGAACGCTCGCGTGGCAACATACGAACGGTATCAATTAGAGCCGTACTACCAACCTCCGCAGGGTTGTAGTCTCTTAATAGCTCAGCCATTTCAATCGCAATATGGGGTCTTGCAGAAAGCGAACTAATCCAGTCTTCTCGGATTTCTTCGTCAAAACCAATAAATCCAAAAGGGTCTCCATTATGCGTGACAGATTGCGCGACTGACTGGGTGATATCCGCAGCGATTGATAGTTTACGCTGATGGCTGCCATATTTCATAGAGCCAGATAAGTCACATAAAACAAATACAGGCGTGGCACTTTTTTGATTAAAAATACGCACATAGATTTGTTCCATTGGGTCACGTATTGTTTGGCGTAAATCAATACGTCGCGGGTCAGGATAGGAGAGAAGGGTGGCATGACCACGAAACTCCATTCCCATCCCACGCTGATTGCTACGGTGACTCCCGGGCCGGCGCGAATTGGAACGCCAATTAATATGGTAACTAAACTCTTTAATATGATCTGGGCGCATAAGTTAAATGGATAATAAAAAAGATCTGATGCTTAAGGCGCAGCAACTGCACTGACAATGCCATCGAGCATTTCACGTGCAATTTCAGTACGACGCATCTCGTAAACTGGACTAAAGACCACACGATGGGCAATCGTTTCATGAAAAACAGCGTGAATATCATCAGGTATGACAGCACTTCTTTCATTCAACCAAGCATTGACCCGTGCTGCTCTTAATAACATCGCCATACCGCGCGGACTAGCCCCAGACAAAACGAGGCGGCTCATATCAACACCTGACACTTTTACCCCATAATCCATGGGTTTTTTGGTCGCTTTCCACAATTCTAGTGCATATTGGCGTAAAGCTGGGCTAGCGCTAATACTATCTTGCAACTGTGCAGCAAAGCCATTTAAATCTTTATATTGAAGAATATTCTGAGGGACACCATCGACCAGTTTGTCGACATTATGGAATCGTGTATCAAACACCAAAGATTCCATAATGGATTGGTCAGCTGGCACAACAATTGGAATTTCCATCATAAAACGGTCACGTGCTGCTGATGGAATATCAAAAGTTTCTTCTTTTTCCACTTGGTTGCGATCGGCAAATACCAGCATATGTGGGAAGTGATGTTCTTTATTGAAAGCGGTTAATGTGCGTTCTGCCATGACACGCAGTAACAATGAATGCACTTGGGGACGTGCACGGTTAATTTCATTAAAGAAGAAAATAGATAAGTCTTCGCCAGCTTCTAAAATTGGACCAGGACTGACATGTGGTTTACCGTCTTCACCCAAATAAGTGTGATAAACCAAATCGTTTGGCATTAAATCAATTGTGCCCTCAATACGCTGATAGGCACCACCAACGCCGCGGGCAATCGCACGGAGTAAGGTTGTTTTTCCCACACCGACATCCCCCTCTAGCAACACATGACCGCGCGCGAAAATAGAGATTGTGATTAATCGAATAGGGTTGCTTTGACCAACAACAACTTTATTGACTTCTGATTCTAACGTTAACGCATGTTGACGCCAGTCGGCTAATTGACGATCGCTCATCGTGGTTTCCTATGTTGAAAAAGAGTAAAATGAAATTTGTAACATAATGTAACAATATTAAACGAATAATGGAAGCGTGTATACAGGTTTGTATACTTTATTATTTTACAGCATATCTGATCTGGTTTGCAGATAAATCGTTGTTAGGGGTTTCAAGAAAAGCGTTTTCCAGCGAAAATAGCGGTAATTATCATTTCATTATTAAAGATTAGAAGAATGTCAAAACAAAATAGTTATACTAAAGAAGAGTTGTTGGCCTGTGGACGTGGCGAAATGTTTGGTGAAGGTAATGCGCAATTGCCCTTGCCACCGATGTTAATGTTTGACCGCATTGTTAGTATTACTGACGAAGGTGGCAAATATGGCAACGGCCAAATTATTGCAGAGCTAGATATCAACCCTGATTTATGGTTTTTTGAGTGTCACTTTACAGGCGACCCTGTGATGCCTGGTTGTTTGGGTTTAGATGCCATGTGGCAATTAGTTGGGTTTTATCTCGGCTGGAAAGGCGGCCCAGGTCGCGGTCGTGCCTTAGGCGCGGGGGAGGTGAAATTCTCTGGTCAAGTATTGCCTGGCGCTAAAAAAGCAACCTACACCATTGATTTGAAACGTGTCATTATGCGCAAACTAGTGATGGGAATTGCAGATGCAACCATGGATATTGATGGTAGAGAAATTTATGTAGCAACCGATTTGCGTGTGGGCTTATTCACGCGCACGGACAATTTTTAATTCAGATAGCAAGAGGAGACACGTGATGAAACGTGTTGTAATTACTGGGCTGGGCATTGTATCTAGCCTCGGCAATAATAAACAAGAAGTCAAAAACAGTCTCTATGAAGGTAAGTCAGGCATTACCTATCAGCCAGAGTATGCTGAGCGTGGTTTACGTTCTCATGTGGCGGGTTCAATTAAAAACTTAGACATTGAAGCATTGATTGATCGTAAATTATTGCGTTTTATGGCTAAAGGACATGCTTATACATGGATTGCGATGCAAGAAGCAATTGCTGATGCGGCTTTACCTGAAGACTTGGTTTCCAATGTTAGAACAGGCTTGATTGTTGGCGCGGGTGGCACTTCGACTGAGAGTGTATTAGAAAGTACTGATACATTGGCGGCAAAAGGTATTCGCCGTGTTGGCCCTTATATGGTGACTAAAACGATGAGTAGTGGGATTGCCGCTTGTTTGGCAACTGGCGCCAAAATTAAAGGCATCAATTATGGCATTAGCTCAGCTTGCTCAACCAGCGCGCATTGTATTGGTGCTGGTGTTGAGCAAATTCAACTAGGCAAGCAAGATATCGTGTTTGCTGGTGGTGGTGAAGAAGAGCACTGGACTATGAGCTTTCTATTTGATGCAATGGGTGCGTTATCCAGTAAATATAATGAGACGCCTGAAAAAGCATCGCGTACTTACGATGCTGATCGAGATGGATTTGTGATTTCTGGCGGCGGTGGCATCCTTGTCTTAGAAGAGTATGAGCATGCTAAAGCACGGGGCGCGAAAATTTATGCGGAAGTGCTAGGCTATGGTGCGACCTCAGATGGGTACGATATGGTGGCACCAAGTGGCGAAGGTGCAATGCGCTGTATGAACTTAGCTTTACAAGGACATGATGGCAAAAAAATCGACCAAGTTGATTACATCAATACGCATGGCACATCAACACCCGTTGGTGATACTAAAGAGCTTGAGGCGATTCGTGAGGTGTTTGGCCACTGCGATGTGGCGATTGCTTCAACAAAATCATTATCTGGCCACGCCTTAGGTGCGGCGGGTGTCAACGAAGCCATTTACACCTTGATTATGATGGAGAATAACTTCATTGCAGCTTCTGCGAATATCGAGACTTTAGACCCAGCCGCTGAGGGTTTAAATATTGTGCAAAAGCGTATTGATCACGTGAAGATTGAAACAGCAATGTCTAATAGTTTCGGTTTTGGCGGTACAAACGCTACGCTCACATTGTCAACCAAAAACCTCTAATGCCGAGTCATCGCATACGCAAGGTAACGTGTATGCGATGAATTCACTGGTTTGCGAGCTAGGCAGTAATCTTCAGCAAACCCCGTTTTGATTTTATGATGTCGGCAACAGCAAGGCGGCTGCTACGTTCCGACCTTCACTCATTAGGATGTTATATGTTCTGCAAGCAGCATCTGTGGTCATGCATTCAATAGCGCATCCTTTTTCTGTTAATGCTTTCGTTAATTTAGGATGTACAAACTGATGCGTTGCACCTGTACCTAATAGCACCAGCTCAGGGTTAAGGGCTAGGATGGCGTCAAAATCGACGGCAGTGAGTTGCGCAAAATCTTTTGCCGACCAGTCTAGTATTAATTGATTAGGCATCACAATTAAAGGATGGCTGTAACGGGTTTTGTTAACAGCAATGTATCCCCCACCATAAGCTGTAATCAGATTGCTATCTTCCACTTGCGTTAAATGTAGTTTCATAACGATTATTTTACCCAAGTTTGACTCGTTTGCATAAAGAGAGCCTAAATGGCTTGCTGCTGCAGTGACAATCAGTGTTGGCATTGGTTTAACCATCCAAATAAGGTGATGATTCATCGCTGATGATACAAGAGTTTCATTGCCTGTATAGGGGGCACAAGGTAAGATAACACCTTTTGATATTGGTAGTTTTTTCAAGCCATCAATAGCATTGTTATAATACGAATGCAGATATGAACAACACTCCTAAAGCGAAGTTAAAAAAATCCAGTAAGCTCGATAACGTTTGTTACGATATTCGTGGGCCTGTGCTTGAGCGTGCGCGAGCAATGGAGGAAGAAGGGCATCGCATCATTAAGCTCAACATTGGCAACCCAGGTGTATTCGGTTTAGAAGTGCCTGACGAGATTCAACAAGATGTTATTCGTAATATGACTAAATCTGGGGTTTACACCGAAAGTAAGGGCTTGTTTGAGCCGCGTAAAGCCATTATGCATTACACGCAAAGCAAACAGATTGCTGGCGTCACCGTGGATGACATTATCATTGGAAACGGCGTTTCTGAGTTAATTGTAATGGCGATGCAAGGTTTGCTTAATAACGGTGACCAAGTGCTAGTGCCCGCACCAGATTATCCGCTATGGACAGCGGCTGCCACTTTAGCGGGTGGCACTGCAAGGCATTATGTGTGCGAAGAAGAGAACGGTTGGTTACCTAATCTGCAAGATATGGAATCAAAAATCAACGCAAACACTCGTGCTATTGTAGTCATTAATCCGAACAACCCAACGGGTGCGCTCTATCCAAAAGAAACCTTGCTTGGCATTATTGATATTGCGCGTCAGCATGATTTAGTGATTTTTGCCGACGAGATTTACGATAAAGTACTGTACGATGGAAATACCCATATTTCAATGGCTTCCTTAGCCGATGATGTATTATTTGTGACTTTTAATGGTTTATCCAAAAATTACCGTGCTTGTGGTTACCGAGCTGGTTGGATGATTGTTTCAGGCGATAAATCACACGCACTAGCGTATATCGAAGGCTTGAATATGTTGGCTTCTATGCGCTTATGTAGCAATGTGCCAGGTCAGCTAGCGATTCAAACCGCTTTAGGTGGCTACCAAAGCATAGATGATTTAGTTGCACCGAGTGGACGCTTATGTAAACAACGCGATTTAGCTCATGAAATGCTAGTTGCTATCCCTGGGGTTACTTGTTATAAGCCAAAAGCGGCGATGTATTTATTTCCTAAACTGGATCCTGAAATTTACCCTATTGAAGATGATCAGCAGTTTGTGTTGGATTTGTTAGAAGAAGAAAAAGTATTACTAGTACAAGGGTCAGGTTTTAACTGGAAAACGTCTGACCATTTCCGTGTGGTCTTTTTGCCAAATGTAGATGATTTAACAGTGGCGATTAATCGCATTGCAAAATTCTTAAAAAATTACAGAATGAAATTTGGAGCAAAGGTTTGAAGCAATTAAATGTAGGGCTGGTAGGTTTAGGGACAGTTGGCGGCGGGACGTATACCGTACTCGCGCGTAATGGAGATGAAATGGCGCGCCGTACTGGCGTTACTGTTAAAGTAACACATGTTGCAGATCGCAATCTAGCGCGGGCAAATGAACTGACAAAAGGTGCAGTGGCCATCACTGATGATGCCTTTGCCTTGGTTGCTAATCCTGATGTTGAGGTGGTTGTTGAGTTAATTGGCGGTACTACGATAGCTAAAGAAGTTGTCCTAAAAGCCATTGAAAATCACAAACATGTGGTAACGGCTAATAAAGCATTAATCGCTATGCATGGCAATGAAATCTTTTCTGCTGCGCAAAAAGCTGGTGTGATGGTCGCTTATGAAGCAGCTGTTGCTGGCGGCATTCCGATTATTAAAGCCTTACGTGAAGGTTTAGGCGCTAATCGCATTGAATGGGTGGCAGGTATTATTAATGGGACGACTAACTTTATTCTGACAGAAATGCGCGAAAAAGGCCTTGCTTATCAAGATGTAATTGGCGAAGCACAGCGTTTAGGATATGCAGAAGCTGATCCAACTTTTGATGTAGAGGGTATTGATGCGGCGCATAAATTAGTGATTATGTCGGCTATTGCTTTTGGTATGCCGCTGAAGTTTGATGCGGTTTATACAGAAGGCATTACAAAGCTTGAACAAACAGATCTCCAGTATGCAGAATCATTGGGCTATACAATCAAGTTGCTTGGCATCGCTAAACGCACTAATCAAGGTGTTGAGTTGCGGGTGCACCCGACCTTGATTCCAGCGAAACGTTTGGTCGCTAATGTGGATGGCGCGATGAATGCAGTCGTCGTGCAAGGGGATGCGGTTGGACCGACATTGTATTATGGTGCTGGCGCTGGTGCAGAACCAACAGCCAGTGCAGTCGTGGCTGATTTACTGGATGTAGCTAGATTAAAAGATGCTGAACCACTTCAGCGTGCAGCCGCCCTGGGCTATCAGTTAAATCAAGTGCAAGATCTGCCTGTGGTCGCGATTGCTGATATTAATAGCGCTTATTATTTGCGCATGCATGCAACGGATAAACCTGGCGTGATGGCCGCAGTCACAAAAATTTTAGCGGACAGAAATATTTCTATTGATGCAATGTTACAAAAAGAGCATGCCGCCAGTGCTTCGGGTACAGATATTGTATTGCTTAGCCATGAAACAATAGAAAAGTATATGGATGCTGCTATTACTGAGATAGAAGCGCTTGCTGATGTTAAAGGGCAAGTGGTCAAATTGCGGATGGAGACATTGGGTTAAGTATGAAATATTTAAGTACGCGTGGTCACTCACCCGCTTTAAGTTTTAGCCAAGTGTTATTAGGTGGCTTAGCTCCTGATGGTGGATTATATTTACCTGAAAAGTATCCACAATTTGATGCGGCAGATTTAACTGCGATGCGCGATATGAACTATCGCGATTTAGCTTTTACTATTTTGTCACGCTTGATTGCCGAAAACGACATTCCAGCCGATGATTTGCGCGCCATCATCAATAAAACCTACACCGCGGATGTTTATGGGTTTACTCGCAAAGGGCAATCAGCAGAAGACATCACCCCAACCGTTAAGTTAGCAGACGACTTATATCTTCTATCACTTTCTAACGGCCCTACACTCGCATTTAAAGACATGGCTATGCAGCTGCTTGGTAACTTATTTGAGTATGTATTAGATAAAACTGGCGAAACCACTAATATTTTGGGTGCAACTTCAGGTGACACTGGCTCGGCAGCCGAGTATGCGATGCGCGGTAAAAAAGCTGTCCGCGTCTTTATGTTATCACCCTACGAAAAAATGAGCCGTTTCCAAACAGCACAAATGTTTAGCTTGCAAGATGAAAATATCTATAACATTGCCGTAAAAGGCGTGTTTGATGATTGCCAAGATATGGTCAAAGCGGTTTCAAATGATGCTGCATTTAAAGCCAAATATAAAATTGGTGCGGTCAACTCCATCAACTGGGGTCGAATTGTCGCGCAGGTAATTTACTACTTTAAAGGCTATTTTGCCGTTACGCAGCACAATGAGCAAAAAGTTGATTTTGCCGTACCTTCTGGCAATTTTGGTAACGTTTGTGCTGGTCATATTGCCCGCATGATGGGTTTGCCAATTGAAAAGCTAGTAGTGGCCACTAATGAAAATGACGTATTAGACGAGTTTTTTAAAACGGGCGTTTATCGTCCCCGCGGCTCTGCCAATACATACCATACTTCTAGCCCTTCGATGGACATTAGCAAAGCCTCCAACTTTGAACGGTTTATCTATGACCTACTGGATCAAAATGGCGACAAGGTTCGTGAGCTTTGGACCAGTGTTGACCATGGTGGTGCTTTTGATATTCAACATCTATTGAAAAAAGTCAGAGACTTTGGTTTTGTTTCAGGCAGCAGTAACCACCAAGCCCGTATGCAGACCATACGGGCTACCAATGCTCAATATGGCGTGGTTATTGATACCCACACGGCAGATGGCCTTAAAGTTGCGCTCGAACACAAGGAAAAGGGTATTCCAATGGTAGTGCTAGAAACGGCACTACCTGCTAAGTTTGAAGACGCCTTAGTCGAAGCCTTAGGTGATGTACCACCAAGACCTGAAAGTCTCAAGGGCATTGAAGCATTACCGCAAAAATTTACCGTAATGGAAGCGGATGCAAAAAACATCAAAGACTTTATTCAGCAAGCCCTTGATTAAGCAAAGGTGCTAGACAGCGATGAAACAATATCTTGATTTATGCCGACAGATTGTTGACCAAGGTGTTTGGGTTGAAAACCAAAGGACAGGTAAAAAATGTCTGACTGTAATTAATGCGGATTTGACTTATCATGTCGATAACAATCAATTTCCCTTAGTGACTACCCGTAAAAGTTATTACAAATCCGCCATTGCAGAAATGATTGGATATTTACGCGGCTACGATAGCGCCGCAGACTTTAGGAAATTAGGCACTAAAACATGGGATGCTAATGCGAATCTCAATCAAGCTTGGCGCGATAATCCTTATCGCAAAGGTGAGGACGATTGCGGTTTTATTTACGGCAAAGTCGCGCGTAACTTTCCCAAACCAGATGGCGGCAGCATCGACTTGCTTGAAAAAATTGTCGATGACCTCACAAAAGGGATTGATGATCGGGGAGAGATACTCACTTTTTATCATCCAGGCGTCTTTCATATGGGATGCTTGCGGCCATGTATGTATAGCCACCATTTCTCTTTACTAGGCGATACACTTTATTTGAACAGTACGCAAAGAAGTTGCGATGTGCCGTTAGGCTTGAATTTTAATATGGTGCAAGTGTATTTCTTGCTCGCCATTATGGCGCAAATCACAGGCAAAAAGCCAGGAAAAGCTTATCACAAGCTGGTGAATGCACACATCTACGAAGACCAGCTAGACTTGATGCAAGACGTGCAGCTCAAACGTGAGCCGTTTGACCCTCCACAACTCATAATTAACCCAGATATTAAAAGCTTAAAAGACCTTGAGACATGGGTGACTGTTGATGACTTTGAATTACAAGGTTATCAGTATCACGAACCCATTGCTTATCCATTTAGCGTATGACACAACTTTCCATCATTGTAGCGGTCGCTAATGGCAATGTGATTGGCATTAATAACAGCATGCCTTGGCATCTGCCAGAGGACTTAAAGCGTTTTAGAACCCTCACTACTGGGCATCATATCGTGATGGGTCGCAAGACTTATGAATCGCTTGGGCGATTATTACCAGGTAGAACAACTGTGATTGTGACACGCAATCACGATTATGCGGTAGAAGGTGCCATTATTGCGCATAGTGTAGAGGAGGCCTTAGCTGCTTGCACTGACGATGATGAGGTGTTCTTAATCGGAGGTGCAGAGCTTTATCAACAAGGCTTTATCCATGCGGATAAGTTATATCTTACTGAAGTACATGCCGACTTTGAGGGAGATGCATTTTTACCCCAGTTTGATTTATCACGCTGGCAAGAAGATTTCCGCGAATCACATACGGCTGACAATGGTTTAACCTTTAGCTACGTCACTTATACGCGTCGTCCAAAGTAGGAAAACGCCAACACAACACACTATTTTTCAGCAATGTCGATAAGGTCATCGCATGATGACTAGTCCCAGCATTAACACACAGCGCCCCCAAGGGCAATAATAGCTTGACCGCCTCGGTGGTTTTGCGTGTTAAAAAAGCCGCTAATGGGGTCTAGCTGGCGACTAGGTGCGCACACAGTCTACGTAGTAAATCGCTTTGCCATTTACCAACTCTTTGACTAAGCCATGAACATCGGTTTCAAAGCCAGGGAAACGTTCATTAAAAGTGCGCGCAAATTTAAGATAGTCAATAATGACTTTGTTAAACTGCTCACCTGGAATCAGCAATGGAATCCCTGGTGGATAAGGTGTTAATAAGACGGCAGTGGTGCGACCTGCTAACTCGTCGATTGATACGCGGTCTATATCGCGATGCGCCATTTTAGCAAAAGCATCCGTTGGCTTCATGGCTGGAATCATATTCGACAAATACATATCAGTCGTCAGGCGCGCAATATCGTTGGCTTTATAGACATCATGAATTTGTGTGCATAAATCACGCAAGCCTAAGCGTTCATAGTAGGTGTGTTTTTGTGCAAACTCTGGTAGCACTTTCCAGATTGGCTGATTCTTATCATAATCATCTTTAAATTGCTGCAATGCCGCCACCATCGTGTTCCAACGACCTTTAGTAATGCCGATGGTGAACATAATAAAGAATGAATATAAGCCTGTTTTTTCTACAATAACGCCATGCTCAGCTAAATACTTGGTGACAATTGCCGCTGGAATACCGAATTTATCAGAAAAATTACCCTGAATATCTAAGCCTGGCGTGATAATCGTGGCTTTGATTGGATCCAGCATATTAAAGCCTTCGGCTAAGTCACCGAAGTCGTGCCAATCTTCATTGGCTTTTAACATCCAGGCATCACGCTCTTCGATTCCTTCTTCTGATAAATCGTCAGGCCCCCACACTTTAAACCACCAGTCTGCCCCCCATTCTTCATCAACCTTACGCATGGCGCGGCGGAAATCGAGCGCTTCCATAATGGACTCTTCAACCAACACATTACCGCCTGGTGCCTCCATCATGGCAGCAGCGACATCACAACTGGCAACAATCGAATATTGCGGGCTAGTCGAGGTATGCATCAAATAAGCTTCATTGAAGACATCGCGGTCTAATTTATTATTAGTGGCATCTTCTACCAAAATTTGTGAAGCTTGGCTAAGACCAGCTAATAACTTGTGGGTTGATTGGGTTGAGAACACCATCGACTCTTTACAGCGTGGTCGATCGGCACCAATAGCATGGTAATCGCCATAAAAATCATGGAAGGTAGCATGCGGTAGCCAGGCTTCATCAAAATGCAAAGTGTCTATTTTGCCATCCAGCATTTCTTTGATTTCTTCTACATTGTAAAGCACACCGTCATAAGTTGACTGCGTAATGGTGAGTACGCGTGGTTTTGCGTTTTTATCTGTAATAAATGGATTTTGAGCGATTTTCTTTTGGATGTTTTCCCAAGCAAATTCACTTTTTGGAATTGGGCCGATAATGCCAAAATGGTTACGGGTTGGCATTAAAAATACTGGAATTGCTCCCGTCATAATAATAGCGTGCAAAATGGACTTATGGCAATTGCGATCAACCACCACAATATCCCCTGGCGCAACAGTTGAGTTCCATACAATTTTATTAGAAGTGGATGTGCCGTTGGTGACAAAGTATAAATGGTCACAGTTATATATACGTGCAGCGTTCTGCTCTGAGGCCGCAATAGGCCCAGTATGGTCTAACAATTGACCTAATTCATCGACCGCATTACACACATCTGCACGCAACATGTTTTCACCAAAAAATTGATGAAACATTTGACCAACAGGTGATTTTAAAAAGGCAACGCCGCCAGAGTGACCAGGGCAATGCCATGAATAAGAGCCGTCTGCCGCATAATGGGTAAGCGCTTTGAAAAATGGGGGCGGCAAGCTTTCTAGATAAGTTTTTGCTTCACGAATAATTAAACGCGCAATAAATTCAGGCGTATCTTCATACATATGCACAAAGCCGTGCAACTCGCGTAACACTTCGTTAGGAATATGACGGCTAGTGCGTGTTTCGCCATGCAAAAAGATAGGAATATCATCATTGCGGTAGCGAATTTCTTTTACAAAGGCGCGCAAGCTCTCTATTGCTTCTGGTTTTTCCTCTACGATTTCTTCATCATCAATGGATAAAATAAAGGCAGACGCGCGACTTTGTTGCTGAGCAAACGAAGCCAAATCACCGTAGCTAGTCACACCTAAGACCTCAAAGCCTTCATCTTCAATGGCTTTGGCTAGCACACGAATCCCTAAACCTGATGAGTTATCAGTACGAAAGTCTTCATCAATAATGACGATAGGAAATCTAAATTTCATTTATTTGGCCTAATCTTTTACTCAGTTTGACTTCTGTATTTTATGTTTTTGGTAAGGTAACACCAACTTGACCTTGGTATTTACCGCCACGGTCTTTATAGCTGGTTTCGCAGACATCATCGGCGTCTGCTTCAAAGAATAGCACTTGTGCACAACCTTCGTTGGCATATATTTTTGCTGGCAGCGGCGTCGTATTACTAAACTCTAATGTGACATAACCTTCCCACTCAGGTTCAAATGGTGTGACATTCACAATAATGCCACAGCGGGCATAAGTGGATTTGCCAAGACAAACCGTGAGTACATTGCGTGGAATACGGAAATACTCAACCGTACGTGCCAATGCGAATGAATTTGGTGGAATGATGCAATAATCTTCCTCAACTTCAACAAAGGAGTTTGGGTCAAAATTTTTCGGGTCTACAATAGTGCTGTTGATATTGGTAAATAATTTAAACTCTCTAGAGCAGCGAATATCATAACCATAACTAGAAGTGCCGTAAGAAACCATGCGCTCTCCAGCTTCATTTACTTTAACTTGGTTAGGCTCAAACGGCGCTATCATGCCGTGCTCTTGCGCCATTTTACGAATCCACTTGTCTGACTTTATACTCATAATGCAATGCCTTAAGGTTTAGTTAGCTTCTTTCGGTAAGTTAAAAAGCGGGTTCAAACCCGCTTTTTAAAATTAAGTGCAAATAATAGCAACAAAAACCGTTTAATTTATAACTATTTTAACGATTATTGTGTCCAGTGATTTAGTGTGCATCTCCATCTAATGCAATGCTGTAACGCCAAAACTGGTCTTCTGATTCAAAAATCACCTTTGATGCTTTAGGGTCAGCACTGCCAGCGGCATATTGGTGCACTGGATTGCGGTCTTCTGCCCATGCTTTAACAACAGGGTCAACCAAACGCCATTGCGCTTCCGCCTCTGAAATATGCAGATAGTTAGCGTTGTCGCCTTGCATTAAATTGAGCAATAATGCCTCGTAGGCATCTACGGTGTCATCTTCAGACTTGCGGTTATCTGCATCCAATTCAATAGAACGGGTATTAATATCTAAGCCTGGCACTTTAGACTGCACTTCTAATTTAATACATTCACGTGGTTGAATACCGATAATCAGCCAATTTTGTGCTTGTCCGTCGTTGATTTGCAATGGTGCTTTTTTAAAGCGAATGGCTATGCGGGTATCGGCTTCATGCAAGCGTTTAGCGGTACGGATATAAAAAGGCACACCTTGCCAGCGTGGATTATCAATAAATAGCTTGAGCGCGGCATAAGTTTCTACCACACTGCTTGTATTACCTAACTCTTCTAAATAGCCAGCCACTTTTTCGCCATCCACTTCACCCGCTGCATATTGTGCACGGAAGGCGTGTTTTTCTAGTGCATCAACAGGAATAGGGCGAATCTGTTCAAGTACCTTGATTTTGGCGGCGCGGATACCGTCTGGGCTTAAATCGGTTGGCAGCTCCATAGCAGTAAGTGCTAATGTTTGTAAAACATGACTTTGAATCATGTCACGCAATGCGCCCGTGCTGTCGTAGAACTCAGTACGATCGCCAACACCAAGCTTTTCGGTGTTGGTAATTTGTACGTGATCGATATATTCCTTATTCCAAAGTGGCTCTAAAATAGTATTAGTAAAACGTTGCAATAAGATATTTTGTAGTGCCGATTTACCTAAGTAATGGTCAATGCGGTAAATTTGATGTTCTTGCAAGTTCTTAGTCAGCGAAGCTTGCAATGCCTTTGCAGAGGCTAAGTCGGTGCCAAATGGTTTTTCAACCACGACTCGGCGCCAGTATTGATCTTCTTGGGTCAGGCCTACTTGGGTCAGCTCTTCAACGATAGGGCCAAAGTCAACTGGACGCACCGATAAGAAGTAAGCAAAATTTTGTGGGAATATACTTTCATCGGTCAGAATGTTTTTCATCTTTGCGAATGCTTGTGTATCTTCTGGCGCATTTGCTTGGTAAAAGTTGCGCGCGATAAAACGGTCTAAAACAGCTTGGTCGACATGACCTTTAAATTTTTTATGCACCATTTCTATCACGCCGTCACGCCACTGCGCTAAGTCAATTGGTCGACGACCTACACCCATGATTTTCATGTTGTCAGGTAAGCGTCCCAACAAATCTAGTCTGTATAAACCCGGATATAGTTTTACCCTTGCCAAGTTACCAGTCGCACCAAACAGCACCAAGGTGCAAGAATCCATTTTTTTAGTCATTTTCTAGCCGATAAAAGTATAAGAACAAGTATAATTATAGCAAATGCAATCACATGACTTAACTATCACAAACAAATATATCGTAAACAAATAAATAAGTAAGGCTTTAGGTAATATGACGCAAGACGCTACCAGTCAACAAGCGGTCACTCGCTGGCATTCATTTAAATCACAAGATGCAATCAATCAAGCGGCTGTCACCCGTATTTTACAAGCGGCAGAGGAGGCGATTACAAAATACGGAAGTTTTTATATCGTATTAGCAGGCGGCAGCACGCCAAAAGCTGTTTATCAACTGCTCAGCAAAGAAAAGGCAGATTGGATCAATTGGCATGTTTTTCATAATGATGATCGTTGTTTACCTGTTGACCATGAAGAGCGCAATTGCAAAATGGCGCGTGAGGCTTGGCTTAACCATGTCATGATTCCCGCCGACCAAATTCATGACATTCCAGCTGAGATGGGTAATGTTGATGGTGCAAAAGCCTATGCGAACTGCTTAATCGGCGTTCGCACCTTTGATTTAGTGATTTTGGGTTTAGGTGAGGACGGTCATACCGCCAGTTTATTCCCTGGCCAAGTGGTAGATAATAGTGCCGATGCGGTTCCCGTGTTTGATTCACCAAAACCGCCAGCTGACCGCGTTACCATGAGTCAAAACCGATTAAATCAAACACATGCAGTGATGTTCTTAGTCACTGGTGCTGGCAAGCAAGCGGCGGTTGACCATTGGCGTAATGGCGTGGCGATACCTGCCACCTTGATTACAGGTCAAAATGGCGTAGATGTCTATTGTTTTGGGGTTGAGTTAAACTAAAAGACTGACTGAGTTCAGATCATCAAGAAAAGACGGCTTTGGCCGTCTTTTTTATTGAGTTAATTTAGCGATTTCTAGTGGAGCTGTGTTTTAAGTGTTCTGAATCACAATATTTGGAAACTTATTACTATGGTCTAAACCAGTAATGGCAATTTTACTCGCGGCTTTGCGGGCAATTGATTTATAAACTTTAGCAATTTCGCTATCAGGTTCGGCAATCACCGTTGGCTTGCCATTGTCCGATTGTTCGCGTATTTTGATATCCAGTGGTAAGCTGCCAAGAAAATCAACCTTGTAATCTTTGCACATGCGTTCACCACCACCCGCACCAAAGATATGCTCTTCATGGCCGCAGTTAGAGCAGAGATGGGTGCTCATGTTTTCAACGATGCCTAAAATCGGTATACCCACTTTTTCAAACATCTTTAATCCCTTGCGCGCATCAAGCAAGGCAATATCTTGCGGGGTTGTGACAATAATCGCGCCCGTGACTGGGATTTTTTGCGCGAGCGTAAGCTGAATATCGCCAGTGCCTGGGGGTAAATCAATCACCAAGTAATCCAAGTCACGCCAATTAGTATCGCGTAATAATTGCTCTAGCGCACCCGTCACCATGGGGCCGCGCCACACCATCGGTGTTTCGGTATCGACTAAAAAACCGATGCTCATGGTTTGAATGCCATAGGCTTCCATGGGTTCTATGCTTTTGCCGTCGCTACTATCGGGGCGGCCGCTTAAGCCTAGCATTTGCGGTTGGCTAGGACCGTAAATATCCGCGTCTAACAAACCAACTGATGCACCCTCAGCGGCTAACGCTAAGGCTAAATTAACCGAAGTTGTGGACTTACCCACACCGCCTTTACCAGAAGCGACGGCTATCACATTTTTGATGTTAGGCAGTAAGCTCACACTTTGTTGCACTTTGTGCGAGACAATGCGACTGCCCACATTCACTGTCACATTGCCCACGCCATCAAGCGTATTTAAATGCTGGCTTACCAAAGATTTGATTTCATCCAAAACACTATGAGCAGGGTAGCCAAGTACGATTTCTAAGCTAATATTGTTATCTTGAACTTGAATATTTTTAGCAGATTTACTGCTGATTAAGTCTTTGCCCGTGTTTGGGTCTATGCAAAGTTTAAGCGTACTTTCGACAAGTAATGCGGTAATGGCCATGCGCTAATAATTCCTGACTAAATGATTAAGGTATTTTAGCCCAAATTCAGCGCTTAGTCATGTACTGTTGGCACATGGTTGTTTAGTCCGCCGATGCTCTTGTGGCAAGGTGGATGAGTAGCTGAGTTGAAATAACTGTTGAGATAAACTTAGGTTAAGTGACTGGCATTTGTTAAAATAAGACTTTTAGCATAATCGGTTCATTTACCATGTCACGCAAAATTCTCGTTACCTCAGCGCTTCCTTACGCCAATGGCAGTATTCATCTTGGACACTTAGTCGAATATATTCAAACAGATATTTGGGTGCGGTTTCAAAAAATGCAGGGGCATACCGTGCACTATGTGTGCGCAGACGACACGCATGGCACGCCAATTATGTTGCGTGCAGAAAAAGAGGGCATCACACCAGAAGCCTTAATTGAAGGTGTTCATCGCGAGCATAGTGCTGATTTTGCAGAGTTTTTAGTCGCATTTGATAATTATTACTCTACTAATTCAGAAGAAAATAAAACCCTTTCTCAGGGTGTGTACAACACCTTAAAAGCGAACGGCAAAATTGGCACTAAAACTATCGAACAGTTTTATGACCCAGTCAAAAGCATGTTTCTACCAGACCGCTTTATTAAAGGCGAATGTCCAAAGTGTCACGCCAAAGATCAATATGGTGACTCTTGTGAAGTATGCGGCGCAACCTATAATCCAACCGAGCTGATTGAGGCTTATTCTGCCGTTTCTGGTGCCGCGCCAGTCCGTAAGGAAACCGAGCATCACTTTTTTAAACTGTCGGATTGTGAAGCCTTTTTAAAAGAATGGACGCGCAGTGGCACGCTACAAGGCGAAGCCGCAAACAAAATGGGTGAGTGGTTCGAAAGTGGTTTAAATGATTGGGATATTTCTCGTGATGCGCCATATTTCGGGTTTGAAATCCCAGATGCACCTGGTAAGTATTTTTATGTATGGCTAGACGCACCGATAGGTTATATGGCGAGTTTCAAAAATCTTTGTGACCAAAAAGGTTTAGATTTTGATGCCTATTGGAAAGCGGATAGTGATACTGAGCTTTATCACTTTATTGGTAAAGATATCCTTTATTTTCACGCCTTATTCTGGCCTGCAACCCTAGCCTACAGTGGTTATCGCACCCCAACCCAAATTTTCGCGCATGGATTTTTAACCGTTAATGGCGAAAAAATGTCAAAATCGCGCGGTACGTTTATTACGGCGCGTAGCTATTTAGACCATATCAAAAATCCTGAGTACTTGCGTTATTACTACGCAGCGAAACTCAATCCTAGCATGGAGGATATTGATTTAAATTTGGAAGATTTTACCGCCCGCGTTAACAGTGATTTAGTTGGCAAATACATTAATATTGCTAGCCGCACGGCGGGCTTTATTAACAAGCGCTTTGATGGGAAATTGAATCCCTCCACCAATAATCCAGTCGTAGCTGAATTAAAAGCAGCGGCCACTCAAATTAAAGAAGCCTATACAGCGCGTGAATACGGAAAAGCCTTGCGTGAAATTATGCGCTTAAGCGATGTGGCTAATGGCTTTGTTGCAGACAAAGCCCCATGGGTGCTGGCTAAGCAAGACGGCCAAGAGGCGCTATTACAAGCTGTCTGTTCGGATGCCTTAGAAATGTTCCGCTTATTAACTTTATATCTCAAGCCAGTATTGCCAAAATTGGCCAGTCAAATTGAAGCCTTCCTGCAGGTAGAAGCGATGCAATGGACGCATGTTGACGCCAGTCTATGTGCCACCCATATCATAAACGAATACCAGCATTTAATTACCCGCATTGACCCCAAAGCAATAGAAGCAATGGTAGAAAGTAACAAAGCCAGTTTAGTAAAAACAGAAACACTCGCAAAAGCGGCGCCAGCCAAAGTAGCTGATGCTGGTGACTATATTACAATTGACGATTTTAGCAAAGTCGATTTACGTATTGCTAAAATTGTTGATGCGCAACAGGTGGTAGGTGCGGATAAGCTATTGCAATTGACCTTGGATATTGGTGAAGAAAAAACCCGCAACGTGTTTGCTGGTATTAAATCAGCCTATGACCCTGAAACCTTAAAAGGGCGACTAACAATGATGGTGGCTAATTTAGCCCCACGTAAAATGAAGTTTGGCATGAGTGAAGGTATGGTATTAGCGGCCAGCGATGAGCGTGGTGGTCCTTACATCTTAAGTCCAGACGTTGGTGCGCAAGCGGGCATGAGAGTCAAATAAAGAATAAAACCCGCCTAAGCGGGTTTTATTGGCATCAGCAATAACAGGCTTACTTTTTGGACGCTTTCTTAGCATCTTTTTTGGCCATTTCTTTGCTATTTAGCGTTGTTTTGCCCGATACGGTGGCGTCTTTCATGATCTTTTTAATTATTTTAGGGCCTAAGCCTTTGACATGGCTTAAATCATTAACGGATTTGAAATTGCCATGATCTTTTCGGTATTGAATGATGGCGTCGGCCTTATTGGCACCAATCCCTTTTAAAGTTTGCAACTCGGCTTTGGTTGCGGTATTGATGTTAACGGTAGCAAAAGCGTTTAAGCTTAAACTGAGCGCAATAAAGACAGCTAGTATGAGATTTTTCATTTTATTAATTCCTTTTATATGATGGCGTTACCCAATGTAAAGCCGACAAAAATTTTAACCCCTAGTTAAATCTAAGGTCAATATAAAAAGAAAAATTATCGCATGGATGCTACTATATCGGCCAATGCCTGTGCTGGTTCAGCAGCTTGAGTAACTGGACGGCCAATCACCAAATAGCTAGCACCTTGTGCAAGCGCATCTGCTGGCGTCACGATGCGTGATTGATCATCTTGACTGGTATTAGCTGGTCGGATGCCGGGCGTCACTAGTAAGAAATCCGTCTGCACCTGCTTACGCAATAAGCTGGCTTCTTGTGCAGAGCAAACCACACCATGCAAGCCAGCGGTTTGCGTTAACGTAGCAAGCTTGAGCACCTGCGCTTCAATTGATGCTTGGATACCGATTTCAGTTAAGCTTGCTTGATTCATGCTAGTCAGAACCGTCACAGCAATCAAATAGGGATTTGCATTGGATTGATCAACGCCTTCTAATGCCGCTTGCATCATGGTTCTACCGCCGCTGGCATGCACGTTAAGCATCCATACACCTAAATCACTGGCCGCTTTGCAGGCTTTGGCCACGGTGTTAGGGATATCGTGGAACTTCAGGTCTAAAAAAACGTTAAAATCTTTAGCCACCAGCTTTTCCACCAAAGCAGGGCCAGCGGCAGTAAATAATTCTTTACCTACTTTTAGCTTGCATTGCGAAGGATGGAGTTGTTCGACTAATGCCAGAGCCTCCTGTGCATTAGCATAATCCAATGCCACGATTATTTTGGAGTCATTCATGATGGTCTTGTTCATAGTGTTTTTATTTAGTAATCGTCATTTGGCGACTAATCGCTTCACTTGGCTCGGATGGTAAGGATTCCCATGCATTGCAAGCAGGGCACTGCCAATGATATTGCTTGGCACGAAAACCACACTGATTGCAATGGTAAGCCGCGCGATTGCCGATTGCATTGCGTACGGTTTGTTGCATCAATTGGATATCTTGATCACTTTTACTTTTGGTGGAATGTTCAGACATCGCACGCGCTTGCAGTAATTGGTCTAGTGTTTGTAAGCTGGGTTTGCGAATCAATTCATTCCTTGCCAGCGTTGCCGCGCTATCAGCGCCTTCTGCTGCTACAGTAGCTTCATATAAAGCCGTCATAATGGAAGCGAGTTTATAGTTTTCTAAATAAGTCTTCAGCAAGGCGATGCCTTCGTCTGATTTACCTAATGCGCTAAAACTTTGTAATAGCTTAGTGGCAACCAGTCCTAAATATTCTGGATCCTGAAATTCAATATGCTTCCAATGAGCAATAGCAGCTACATGATTGTTTGATTGCACTTCTAAATCGCCCAGTAACACATTGGCGCGAATACATTTTTTATTAGCATCTAAAGCATTAGCCAAATGTAAACGGGCTAAGTCAGCTTGCTGATCAATCATTGCATTCATGGCTAATTCACAATGATACTGGGCAATGGCTATTCTAAATGGCACGCCAGACAAGCGTTCTAATTCAATCGCTGTATCAATGGCCATTAACCACTCGCGTTCACGCACATAAATTTCTAGCAAAGAATATAAGGCTGGTTGACGATAACGTTTATTGGTTAAATTTTTAAATAATTCTTCCGCGCGATCATACAAGCCCGCTTTTAAATAATCTGCTGCTAATTCTGCTTTAACGGCTTCTTTCTGATTCTTGGTCAGCTCTTTTTTTTCTAATAAATTGAGATGCATATTAATCGCACGATCAGTTTCACCTGTGCGTCTGAACAAACTGCCCATTGCAAAATGTAGCTCTAACGAATCACTGTTGGCATGAATTGCCTCGGAAAAAGCATCAATGGCTTTTTTATGTTGATCGCTGATTAAAAAGTTAAGGCCTTTAAAATAAGCCGCAGGTAGCGTGGTTGATTCCGCCACAATTTGTTTGATGTCGACACGCGCCGCAATCCATCCCAATATAAAAAATAGGGGAAGAATTAATAGCCACCAATATTCAAATTCAATTGTCATGTCATGCTCGTTATAGGTTTCTATCATTTTACCTAAGCGTTTAGCTAGGTGCTAATGATAAACCAAAAAAAATAACAAAAAAAACGGCACATCAGAAGATGCACCGTTTTTGAAGTTGCTGTAAGAGTGAATATTAACTAGACAAATCGACGCGGCCACGTAATTCTTTACCTGCTTTAAAGTGTGGCACATGCTTAGCAGGCACCTGTACTTTACTACCCGTTTTTGGGTTACGCCCTAAACGTGGTGGTCGATAGTTAAGACTAAAACTACCGAAGCCTCTAATTTCAATACGTTCGCCCGTCGCTAAATTATCCGTCATGGCATCTAAAATGGCTTTAACGGATAGTTCAGCATCTTTAACAACAAGTTGCGGAAAGCGTTCCGCAAGAAGATTGATTAATTCAGATTTTGTCATGGCTATGATCTTTTCTCATCAACTAAGGATTACTTTTTGTCATCCATCTTAGCTTTTAGTAAGGCGCCTAAGTTGGTGTTGCCTGATGCAGCCGCGACTTCTTCAGCCGTTGGCTTAGCCGTTGCTTTTGCTTTCGCTTTTGGTTTAGCAGCGGTGTTGTCAGCTGTGACAACCGCATCACTTGGCTCTTCAGTTAACTGTTTAACACCTAATGAGATACGCTCTTTTTCAACATCAATAGCCAAAATAACAGCTTGCAACTCGTCACCTTTTTTGAAGTTGCGGATGGCTTCTTCGCCAGTCTGACTCCATGACAAGTCAGATAAGTGCACAAGACCATCAATATTGCCTGGCAAGCCAATAAACACACCAAAATCAGTGATTGATTTGATTTGACCAGATACATCGTCACCTTTTGCATGCGTAGCAGCGAAGTCATCCCAAGGGTTTGGTTTACATTGCTTCATGCCTAATGACAGACGGCGACGGTCTTCATCAATCTCAAGAATCATCACTTCTACTTCATCACCTAATTGTGCAATTTTGCCTGGGTGAATGTTTTTGTTCGTCCAATCCATTTCTGAAACGTGAACAAGACCTTCAATACCTGGCTCTACTTCAACAAATGCACCGTAATCCGTTAAGTTTGAAACTTTACCAAATAGACGAGTCCCTTCTGGGTAACGACGACCTAATGAAACCCATGGATCATCGCCAAGCTGTTTGATTCCAAGTGAAACACGGTTTTTCTCTTGATCAAATTTCAAGATTTTTGCTTCAACTTCATCACCCACTGTTAACACTTCTGATGGATGCTTAACACGACGCCAAGCTAAATCAGTAATGTGTAGCAAGCCATCAATACCGCCTAAATCAACAAACGCACCGTAGTCAGTAATATTCTTAACGATGCCCTTAACTGTTGCGCCTTCAGCCAATGTTTCCATTAGCGCTTCACGGTCCGCACTTGCAGTCACTTCCATGACTGCACGACGTGAAACAACAATGTTATTGCGTTTACGGTCTAGCTTGATGACTTTGAAATCCCACTCTTTGTTTTCAAATGGTGTGGTGTCTTTAACTGGACGTACATCGACTAATGAACCTGGCAAGAACGCCATGATGCCATTAACTGAAACGCGTAAACCACCTTTAACACGGCTGCTGATATAACCTTTAACAACACGGCCTTCGTTCATTGCATCTTCTAAATCTAACCAAGCTTCCATTTTCTTCGCTTTGTCGCGCGATAGAATAGTTGAGCCGAAGCCATCTTCTAGTTTCTCAATTGCGACTTTAACAAAGTCACCGATTTCGACTTCTAGTTCACCTTGAGGATTTTTAAATTCGTTTGCATCAATTACGCTTTCAGATTTAAGACCAGCATTAACGGTAACGTGATCATTGTCGATTGCGACAACTTCTGCGGTGATGACTTCGCCTGAGCGCATTTCTTGGCGCGCTAAACTTTCTTCAAATAGGGCGGCGAATGATTCTGAGTTTGAAGAAATTGTTGAGTCAGTAGTAGACATTAAAAAAAAGTATCCAGTTAAATCCCACTATCATAGTGGGCCCACAAAATTGTGGAAAAGTTGATGGTAACGTTAAGAAAAATTGATTCTAGGGGATTGCCTTTAAGAATACACAATTTAAAACTTAACACGAACCGCTCATATTACACAAAAAAATGCTTGAGTTCAATGACTTAATTGATGATTATTGCTCAGGACGATGTTTTTGATAGCGGCTTGCATATTGTTTAAGCACAAACGCAACCGCTTCATCGATATCGCGATGGTCGGTATCGAGCAAAATTGCTTCTTTTGTATGCAATAACGGAGCAGATGCCCGCGATTGGTCGCGCGCATCACGCGCCTGCAAGTCCTGCAAAATATGCGCATAATCAACATTCACCCCCTGTTTTGTAAGTTGTTGATAACGGCGGTTTGCGCGTTCTGCTACGTTGGCGGTTAAAAAGATTTTAACTTGCGCATCAGTAAACACCACGCTAGCCATATCGCGACCATCGGCCACTAAGCCTGGCGGCCGTCTAAAGCTTTGTTGTAATGCCAACAAGGCAGAGCGAACCGCCTGATGCACGGCGACTTGCGATGCGCCATTGCTTATTGCTGGGCTTCGGATGGCATCGCTTACATTTTGGTCGTTCAAAAACACTGCACCTTTTTTAAAAGCAATGCTTAAGGTCGGCACCAACGCGCCCAGCGCTGCTGCATCCGTCCATGCGATTTGATGGTCACTAGCGGCCAGCGCAACCAGCCGAT
>JAFMCM010000018.1 GCA_017857755.1 Methylophilaceae bacterium
TTTGGTTGATTTATTATCGCTGATTAAACCAAACCTTAGTTTAGATGTGGGTGCAAATATTGGTAACCATGCGCTATTAATTGCAACGCTTTCAAATAAAGTCGTTGCGTTTGAGCCAGTAAAGTTTGTGTTTGATGTATTGGAGTCGAACATTAAACAAAATGCGGTTGATCATTTAACTGCTATTAATGTGGGTTTGTCTAATGCTGATGCGCAGCACACTATCTATATTCCAGATAATGGTAATTTGGGTTCATCCAGCTTGGAGGTTAAAGACGATGCGGGTGATAAGCTTGCTATTCAAACAGTAGTCGGGGATGTTTACTTACAAGAGTATTTTGCCGATGATCAGGTTGATTTTATTAAAATTGATGTAGAAGGTCATGAAGCAAAAGCATTGGTTGGGCTAAAAAAGACGTTGCTTAAACATCAGCCTTTAGTGTTGATTGAATGGAAAAGTGAACAAATGCTAGCAGAGTTTAAGCGTTTGGATTTATTTGGGGAGTTATTTCAAGGCTATCACAAGTATGCATTATCCTATACAACAAACAAAAAAGTATATGCGGACTCTTGCTTTGGGTACTTTAAGCGCTTGTATCATAAGCTAATTGGTTCACGGTGGTGTTTAATGCCTTTTGATGAGAATCAACGCTACTCAAATGTTTATTTGGTTCCTCCGCGATTTCAACAGTACTTTGAAAAAAATTGTGATGTTCTTGGTTCGTGAAACTTGTTTTAAATATTGATATTAATAGGCAATAAATGCAGAAACTACTAATCTTAGATGGCATTGGTGGTGTTCCACTAGGCCGTGAAATATATGAGGCTTTTTGTGAGGATGACGTTAAGGCCAGTTACTGCGATCTCGCACAATTAAAAAAAATTCATTTTTATGGGCTTCGTTCAGCACTAGCAAAGTTAATTAATAGAGCAGAGCGATTGGATGATTTTTTTCATTTACCAAAACTTGATTTGAAAAGATTCATTGATTTGTTGGAAAAGGAACGGCCAACACATATTCTAGTTGTAGGCTTTGTTTACAAGCTGATTGCACCAAGTGTTCTAAAGCGGTTAAAGCAAGACTATAATTTTTCATTGTATTTGTACGATACAGATAGTTGTAATTTGTATGCTAAACGTAGAGAGTTTATTTTTTTCTTAGATCAAGAGCTTCCAGTGTACGATAAGATTTTCTCGTTCTCGAAAGTTACAACGCAGTTTTTTGAACGGACTAGAAATCTGAATGCAATCCACTTGCCTTTTGGTGCAAAGCCTATACCGCCTCAATATTCAGATAAAAAGCATAATGTACTGTTTGTTGGTAGTGGCGATTTGAGACGCATATTCTTACTTGAAAATATACGAGACGAAGTCGTTGTGTACGGTAATCGTTGGGAGCGTAACTTTCCGTTAATTTCGCAAGGACTGCAATCACATATCGTTGACCAATCAACTTGGGGAGGCGACCTGTACCGATTGCTTAGAGCGTCAAAAATTGTATTAAATATAACTAGAACCCATTTTTATGGCGCTGAGACGGGCGTGAACCTGAGAATCTTTGAGGCATTAGCCTCAGGCGCATTTTTGTTGACGGATTATTGTGAAGAAATTGCTGAGCTGTTTGAGATTGGCGTGGAAATTGAAACCTTTAACAATGCAAGTGAACTTAAACAGAAGGTTAATTACTACCTAGCAAACCCCGAGGCTAGAGAGGCAATAGCAAGGCGTGGCTATGAAAAGTTCATGAGTCATCATACGTGGAAGGAACGTGTTACCCGTTTACGTGAGCATATTGCAATATGATTAAAGATTTTGATCGCAATACACACAGAAGATTGTCAATTGCAAGAAACGGACAATATCGTTTTTAAATGACTCTTATTCGATTTTAGGCTCCTGGATGTTGTCTTAATTTTGTGTATATCAGGTTTTATGTGAGTAAACTAGAGCAGTCTTTAGGCGCTTTGGTCGGTGTATTATTCAATATTAACTAGCGTGACTGGGTTTTTCCGACTTTTTGAAAATTAAAATAGACTTTCTCTTCTTAGTGTCGTCAAATATTTTGACTAGTTTGTATTGCGGTATTTTGGTTGTGATTAATTTTAGTGCTTCCGTTTCTTTCTTTTTGCTGGCAATCAACAGGTATTCATATTGATTGATGCTTTGATTGTCTATTGCATCAGTGACGAACTGCATATTACTGCCCCATGTGCCAATAAATTCTTCGTTCGCGTAATAGCGCATTCTTGTTTCGTTATAAAAAACAGGCTTTTTATTTTTGTTATTGGATGCTATCCAGGCGACAGCTTCTTGACTGTAGTTGTAACCATCACGTTTTGGTAGGACATTCTTAACCAATAACAAGCTCATCAGCAGAATAAGAAGCCAAGCGGATACTGTATTTTGTTTAGTATCTTTTTTAACTGAGGTTATTAAGAGATGTTCCAAAAACAATGCAGCAACAATCAGAAGGATGAAAGTAAACGCAACGACATACCGGCTTGATAGTACGAAAACTTTGGTGATGATGAGCGCCATATTTAATATGCTAATAATTGAAACAGCGAGTAAAACGTGCCTTACATTGAGGTTGATTGCATTCAATTTGTTTTTTAAGTGTGCCCCAACGGAAAGGATTCCAACAAGGCCTAATGTGCTGAGATTTTTGACCAGAATTACATATGCAAATGTAATCAGTAAGCCAGCCGTTGCGTACTCTTCAAGGTGTTTACCTAATACTTGAGTGGACATTATTTCTGATTTTTCCACCAAGTTTTGCGTGAATATTGACCATAAGTCCAAGTTGAAAACTTCTTGTAAACGACCAAAGTTGTTGATGCTGAGTGAATCAACGGTATTAATCGCAATAAAAATGATACCGAAACCAATTAAACTCATTGAGTATGTTTTTGCCATATTGATTAGACGTTGCTTCAAGCTAAGCTGACGAGCAAACATAAAAGACAGCGGCAAAAGTAATTGGTAAACGATTGATTCGATCCTAAAAAGTACGGCTAATATGATGAATCCTTGCCAAAGGATGGCATCTTTAGTTTTGCCTTCTTGATCAAACTTGATAAAGAATACCAAGCTAGTGAGGTAGCTTGCCCAAAAACCTTCATCCCGCATTAGCATTTCAAGCACATCGCCGACAATATAAGTGTTGCTGAAAAGGAGTAAAGCACCCGCAAATAAGGCTAGATTCTTACCTCCAGCTAACCTGATGATGTTTAGAAAGGATGCGGTTGTGATTGCAAAAAAGATCATGTTTAAAAATTGCGCTGAAACATGGACATTTAAGTGTGTGATTTTACTGACAGTCCCAATACAAAAAGCATAGAAAGGCCAGTTGAATATTTGGTATGCGCCCTTAAAGTCATTAATCACGATGCGCTTGGCTGCTTCTAAGTAAAGTACGCTGTCAGGGTTAATCCACCCGTGCTGAATGTGTTGCATCCATGCCGCAAGTACGATAGAGGTGCCAACAATTAACCAAAACAAAAGTTTAGGGTTGGTTTGTTCAATGGTTTTTATGAATTGTTTCATAGCTGGTCTATTAAATCTTTAGGGTGAATTTGATTTAAGCAGGCCATGTGTGCTTCTCCTGCTAAGGGACATATCCTTTTAAAGCATGGACTGCATGGTAATGCTAGATATTGAATTCTGGCATCAGGATGCATGGGCGGCGTGTGGTGCGGGTCGCTAGAGCCGTAGATTGCAATGAGTTTGATATTCAAGGCTGCTGCTACATGCATGAGTCCAGAGTCGTTGCTAATCACTGTTTCGCACAGGGACATGATATCAATAGCGTCGCCCAGTTTGGTTTTTCCGCCTAGGTCAATGCAGCGGGATTGCGTCATTTGGTTGATGGCTGATGTGATGGACATCTCTTTGTCTGAGCCAAATAAAAGCACTTGCCAGCCTTGGTCGAGCGCCGCTTTAGCAACTTCAGCATAATGCGTTGCTGGCCAGCGTTTCGCCTCGCCATATTCTGCGCCAGGACATAAGCCAAGTCGCTTTTTTCCCTCTAGCTGTACGCCTAGTTTAGTCAGTAGTTTTTTAGCATTCGTTTTGTCGGCTAGTAGTTTTGGTTGGGGGGTGGGCGGCAAACATTTTTCTTTGTCTGAGCCTAATGCAATAAATCGTTCTACTGTTTTGGCCAAAACTGATTTGTCTAGCGGCCTAATATCGTTTAATAAACCATAACGCATTTCACCTAAAAAACCAGTTCTGATCTGAATGCCTGCAACGAAGGGCAGGATGGCTGATTTTAGCGAATTAACGAGGTTAATCGATTGCGTGTAGCCTTCATGTGATAAGCGGCGTCCAAATTGGATGCGTGTTCTTAAGTCTAGTTGCCCGTGTTTAAAAGGCAAAGCAATTTTTTCTGAGACCTCTGGCATGCGGTCTAATAAAGGCAATGTCCAAGCCGGAGCAGCTACGTCAATCTGTACAGTAGGGTCTTGTTGTTTTAGTATTTGAAATAAGCTGTGTGCCATCACCATGTCGCCAACCCAAGCGGGGCCAATGATGAGAATTTTTTTAGCAGGCATTTAACGATTGAGTTTCTGAATAATGTTACTTGTGCTTCGACCTGCAACTAAATCAATCAATGCGATTTCACCACCCCATGATTCAACGGCTTGACCACCCACCACTTGTTCTGCTGTGTAGTCACTGCCTTTGGCAATAACGTTAGGTTTGATGGCGTGGATCAAGTGAAGCGGGGTATCTTCATCAAATAAAATAACCGCATCTACCGATTCTAGTGCTGCTAAGACACGTGCTCGATCGCCTTCGTTAACAACTGGCCTAGAGGGGCCTTTTAGTGCGCTTACAGAGCGATCGGTATTAAGACCTAAGATGAGTTTATCGCCACGCTTCTTGGCCGCTTCTAGATAAGTGACATGGCCTGCATGAAGTAAATCAAAGCAACCGTTGGTAAATACAATTTTTTCTTGATTAACTTTCCAGTTAGCTACCTTTTCCATTAATTGCGCTAAATTGCAGACTTTATTGATTTGATTCTTGCCTTGTTGGCGAGATAAGGCCTCTATTAACTCGCCTTTGGTAATCGGCACTGTGCCGACTTTGCCTACAACGATACCAGCTGCTAAATTAGCTAGTGTTAAGCTTTCTAGTGGAGAAAGGGCGTTCACTAAGCCTGCAGCTAATGTGGCGATAACGGTATCGCCAGCACCTGAAACATCAAACACTTTGAGCGCGGTAGCATCAATCTGATGTTGGGATGAATCAAGCAGTGTGATGCCTTCTTCACCGCGGGTAACAGCTAAAAAATCTAAGGCTAAATTTTGTTTTAAGACGGCCGCTTTCTCAATTAATTGAGTATCCTCAATGGAGGTCGCACAGGCTTCTGCTGTTTCTTTTTTGTTTGGCGTTAATGCGCTTGCACCTTTATATTTTGTATAGTCTTGTCCTTTGGGGTCAACTAATACAGGGATATTTTGTGCCTTACATTGAGAAATGATGTGCTGGCAAACCATGTCGCTTAGTATGCCCTTGTCATAGTCTGACAAAATCACAATACTGGGTTTTAGGGCCAGCTCAGTCGCGATGGCTTGTAGAACTTGACGGTTTTCTGCATCAGTAAAAACGGATGTGTTTTCTTGGTCCAGTCTTAACATCTGCTGGTGACCACCTAAAATTCTTGTTTTTGCAATGGTAGGACGCTGTGTTGAGATGATGATATTGCTTGTTTTAATGCCAATTTTGGACATGCATTTTTTTAAGCTATCACCTTCTGCATCGTCGCCGATGCATCCAATGAGGTGTGTTTGAATTTCTAACAAAGCCAAATTAGCTGCAACGTTGGCTGCGCCACCAGCACGTTCGTTTTGTGCGTTTACTAGCACAATTGGCACTGGCGCCTCTGGTGAAATGCGACCAACATGGCCCATTAAATAGCGGTCCAACATGACATCACCGATGACGAGTGCGTGCTGACTTTGCGTGCCGAATGATTTGACGGTATGGAGTAGTTTTTCTGACATGAAGATGCGTTAATCTGTTTCTAATATTTCACATAAACAATGGCCAACGAAAATATGCGCTTCTTGTATGCGAGCGGTGATATTCGATGGCATGATTAAATTGTGGTCGCAAATAGCCGTGAGTTTGCCACCTGTTCCGCCAGTGAGTCCCACTGTGGTTGCGCCTATGGTGTTAGCCGCTTGCATCGCTTTCACCACGTTAGCGCTGTTACCAGAGGTGGTAATGCCAATCACTAAGTCTTCTGCCCGACAAAGCGCTTCTATTTGACGGGCAAATATAAAGTCGTAGCCATAATCATTGCCAACAGAAGTAAGAATGGATGTGTCTGTTGTAAGTGCGATTGCTGGCATGCCTTTGCGTTCTTTTTTAAAGCGCCCGACAATTTCGGCGGCAATATGTTGGCTATCAGCAGCACTGCCGCCATTTCCCATGACTAAAATTTTGCCACCCGCTTTGATGCTATTTTGCATAGCAATACCAACGTCACTAATCTGGGCAAAAAGGGGTTCCAAGGCATTAAACATGGCCGTATGTGCCGCATGTTCACCTTTGAGATAGTTGATGTAATCCATTAGCAGTATCGGTCCTCTTGCATTAAATAGTTTTGCACGTAATCTTTAACGCCTTCTTCTAGGCTGTAGAAGGCTTGGGTATAACCGGCATCACGTAATTTTTGCATGCTAGCTTCGGTAAAGTATTGGTATTTACCTTGTAAATCTTGTGGCATATCTATATAAGTGATTGCAGGTTCGCGCCCCATGCTAGTCATGACGTTGGTCGCTAAATCTTTGAAGCTACGCGCTTGACCCGTGCCAATATTATAAATCCCGTTTGCAGTAGGATTGCCGTTTATGGCAGTTGTGTAGAAATGGGCAAGTACCGCCGCCGCATCTTTCACATAAACAAAGTCTCGCATTTGCATGCCATCTTCAATGCCTGTTTTTGTGCCTTTAAATAATTTCATGGCACCAGTATCACTCACTTGATTAAAGGTGTGGAAGGCAACGCTCGCCATGCGTTCTTTGTGATATTCATTAGGTCCGTACACATTAAAGAATTTAAAGCCAGCCCAGCTTGGCGGGCATGGTTGGTCTTCAGCCACTTGTTTTAATACCCACTGGTCAAAAAAGTGTTTTGAATAGCCGTAGCCATTTAATGGTCTTAGTTGTTCAATTGAGGCCTCGTCATAACCTTGGTTACCATCACCATAAGTGGCTGCCGAGCTAGCATAAAAAAACGGTACACCTGTTTCGGCACACCATTTCCATAGGTGTTGCGAGTATTGAATATTGGCTTCCACAAGCTTGTTGAAATCACGCTCAGTTGTTGCACTAATCGCACCCATATGAATAACAGCCGTGATGTCTGAGTGCTTAGATAGCCAATCAAATAATTGTGATTTATCAAGATAGGTATCGTATTTGCGATGAACGAGATTTTGCCATTGCGTTTCATGGGTGATGTCATCGACAATGACAAGGTTGTCCTGATGGCATTGGGTGTTGAGATGCCAAGCAATCATTGATCCTATCATCCCCGCACCGCCAGTAATCACCACCATATAAGAACTTTCAATAACAATAAATAATGCAATATTTTGATTATACCGCTTATTGATTGGCGCCTAAAGCTTTTGCATTTTCGGCAGTTTGGTTGGCGCTTTGTTTTGCCGCCGCATCATCCCATTCTGTTGAGACCCAGCCTTGTAGGTTTTCTAAGGCGATATTGGTCATGGCATGTATCCACGGTTCACTTTCGTTCAAAGCGGGGATATAGTGGTAGTCGCCGCCACCATGACTTTGAAAGATATGTTTACCTTCCATGGCAATCTCTTCCAGCGTTTCTAAGCAGTCGCTACTAAAACCAGGGCAGACAACATCAATTCGCTTTATTTTAGCCTCGCCTAGCGCTTCCAGCGTGCTTGCTAGGTAGGGTTTTAACCACTCTTGTTTGCCAAAGCGAGATTGAAACGCGATTTGGTATTGTGCCCGATCTAAACCTAAAGCTTCAGCTAACAATCGACCTGTTTTATGGCATTCACAATGGTACATATCGCCTTTCATTAAGTGAAATTTAGGTACGCCATGGAAGCTCATAATGAGTTTTTCAGGCTGGCCGTTCACTTGCCAAAATTGCTTGATATTAGTAGCCAATGCTTGAATATAATCTGGGTGGTCGTGGTAGTGCTTAATGGTTCTGATGGCAGGGACATTACGCATTTTTAACAAGCTATTCCAAACCGCATCTAAACTCGCAGCGGTGCTGCTGGCAGCATATTGCGGATAAAGAGGGAACACCAGAATTTTGTTGCAATGTTGTGCTTTGAGTTTTTCAATTGCACTTTGCATGCTGGGATTGCCGTAGCTCATGCCCAGCTCAACAGCAAAAGGCGATTTTATTGTTTGCGACAGATGGTCGCGCAACAATTGTGTTTGCTTTTGAGCGTGAACCATTAATGGCGAGCCTTCTTTCATCCAGACTTGGGCGTATTTTTCTGCTGATTTTTTTGGGCGAATCACTAAGATAATCCCATTTAGAATCAGCCACCAAACTAAGCGAGGAATTTCAACTACACGTCTATCCATCAAGAATTGTTTTAAATACGGACGCAAGGCCTTGGCTGTTGGCGCATCTGGCGTGCCTAAATTAGCAAGCAAGATGCCCACTTTGAGTTGGTCGCCGTGTGTGTAATCTGGTTCGGGGTTGTAATATGCCATGTTAATTGGATTCTCTAGTAGTAGATTGCAGTGTGTTAAGGGTGGAAATGTTAGCTGTTGGACAGCGCATTGGATAAAAGTTTTGCAGTAATGTCGACAATGGGGATCACGCGTTCATAAGCCATGCGGGTTGGTCCGATGACGCCTAGGGTGCCGACCACTTGCCCATCGACCTTGTAGGGTGAAGTCACCATACTGCACTCGTCTAGTGGACTGTAGCCGCTCTCACCGCCGATAAAGATTTGCACGCCTTCCGCTTTTTGACTGTTGTCCAGCAATTGCATGAGTGAAGTGCGACGCTCAAAAACATCAAATAATTTGCGTAATGTGGTGACATTGTTGGCAAGCTCATCGACGTTGAGCAAATTCCGCTCTCCAGCAATAATGACGTCTTCTTTATTTTTGTTATTGGTTGGTGCATCAGTATTCAGTGCAGCAGCCATTAAACGGCTAATATCGGCTTGCATTTTTTTTAGATCGTTATGAAGACCATGGCGTGCTTCATCGAAGGTTTTGCCTGAGTAATGGCTATTAAAAAACTGGCTTGCTTGCGTTAACTCAGAGGCTGAATAGGGTTTGTCACTTAAAATAATACGGTTTTGTACGCTGCCGTCAGTGGCAACGATAATCACTAGAATACGCTTTTCGGATAGCGGCATAAATTCTAAATGCTTAAAGACCAAAGCTTTTCTTTTTGGAATCAGGATAATGCCAGCAAACTGAGTTAATTCAGAAAGAACATCCGCCGCTGCTTTTATCAGTTCTTGTTGATTGGTTGAATTTAAGGTGTTTTCCAGTTGTTGGATTTGTTTTGATGCGAGCGGTTGAACACTGAGCAATGAATCGACAAAGAAACGATAGCCTTGTTGGGTTGGGATGCGTCCAGCCGACGTATGCGGGCTGGCGACAAAGCCGAGCGCTTCTAAGTCACTCATGATATTACGAATGGTTGCCGAGCTTAAATTTAAGCCAGAATGTTGTAAAAGTGCGGTTGAACCCATGGGTTGTCCATCACTGACGTAATGCTCAATTAAGGTTTTTAATAATATTTGCGCGCGTTCGTCCAACTGAATTTTTTCCCTTGGGACACTGATTTAGTATTTTGCCTGATTTAGTGCGCAGTTGCTACTGGTTGTAATGGCTTATCTGTGATTAAATTCAGACATGCAAACACAATTTAATACCATTGTCATTATCGGCAAATTTATGCGCGAATCTGCAGTGCAGTTAATGCGCAAAGATTTAGTCGATTTGGCGCAGCATTTACAGGCTAAAAGTATACAAGTCTTGTTTGAAAGTCGTACGGCAGAACATGCGCAGATTAACGATTTTAAGACGGTATCACTTGATGATATTGATCAGCGCGCGGATTTAGTGATTGTGATGGGCGGCGACGGCACCATGCTAAGTGCCGCACGTGCGCTCAAAAAGAGCTCAGTGCCTTTGGTTGGTATTAATCGCGGTCATTTCGGTTTTTTAACCGATTTGCGTGCTGAAGAGATGTTGCAATCTGTCGACGCGATTTTGACGGGAGAACATCAAACTGAAGCAAGGATGATGTTGAATGCTAGTGTGATAAGGGGTGGTAAAACCATCCTACAAGACCATGCATTTAACGATATTGTATTAAAAAGTGGACTCCGTTTAATCGAGTTAGAAGTGACTATAGATGGCAAATTTATCCATAAACAGCGTGCAGATGGCTTGATTGTGAGTACGCCAACAGGAACGACGGCTTACGCACTTTCCGCTGGCGGCCCAATATTGCATCCTGGTTTGGATGCGATTGCGCTGGTGCCCATTTGCCCACATACGCTGAGTAACCGACCATTAACGGTGAATAGTCATGTCAAAATTGAAATTGCCGTTGTGCAAGTTGACCATGCCGCGATTAGTTTTGATGGGCAGTCCCAGTTAGACTTAGCATTAGGGGATTGTGTCAGAGTGGAACGTGCATTAGAGAGCGTGACGCTGTTGCATCCTAGAGAATATTGTTATTATGAGATGTTGCGAAACAAACTAAATTGGGGCTAAATAATCAGCATGCATGATTTACAATAACAGCATCCGATTGCTGTTTTTAACTGTAAACACGTATCACCTCAGATGATGCGTTCTGACTTTAACAATAGAAAAACACTGAACATTCATTATGCTACAAGCTTTATCTATCCGAAATTTTGTTATTGTTGAAAAGCTAGACTTGGAGTTTAGCCAAGGCTTTACCACGCTCACAGGTGAAACGGGTGCGGGTAAATCCATTTTGATTGATGCTTTATCTTTAGCGCTTGGTGCGCGTAACGATGGTGAAGTCATTCGCCGTGGTTGTGATAAAGCGGATATTAGCCTCACAGTTGCTGTTCATCAAAATCAAGAGGCAAAAGCCTGGTTGAATGAAAATGATATAGAGGTGGAGGATGATTTGATTTTGCGTCGTGTCATTTATAGTGATGGACGCAGCCGCGGCTTTATTAATGGTGCTGCAGCAACGGTAGGGCAATTAAAAGCGCTAGGGGATTGCTTGGTCGACCTCTATAGTCAGAATGCTCATCACTCGTTGTTGAATGTGAGTACACAGCGCGCTATCTTAGATGCTTTTTCAGGCAGCAGTGTTTTAGTTAAACAGGTCGCAGAATATTATCAAATCTGGCACAAATTACACTTGCAACAAGTGGCCATAGCAAAAAATGCGGCTGCCTATGCGGATGAATTGGCTGAGTTGCGAGACAAAACCCGAGAATTATCACAGTTAAATTTTGCCGCGGACGAGTGGGAAGCCTTACAGTTGGAACACAGTCGATTAAGTAATAGTGCTGAGTTGGTTGCTGGTGTTGAAGCTAGCTTGCACTTAATCAACAATGGTGAGCCAGATGCTTTATCTATGTTGGCACAAGCACAACAGAAATTATCTGGATTAGTTGAATTAGATAGTGAATTAAAAGAAGCCGCAGAGACCATAGACTCCGCGGTTATTCAATTGCAAGAAGCCAGTCGTAGTTTAAATCGGTATCTGCAACGTGATGATCTGGATCCTGAACGCTTAGTCGAAGTTGAAAGTCGCATACAAGCTGTGCACGGGGTCGCGCGTAAATACCGTGTGCGACCTGAAGTTTTGCCTGAGTTGCAGGGTGAATGGGAAGCCCGTATGACCGAATTGGCGACTTTTGCTAATGATGGTGAGCTGGCAAAACAGGTTGAAGCCGCATTAACCCAATATATGGAATCGGCGAAAATCTTAAGTGATGCGCGTCAACAAGCATCTCAAGAGTTAGGTACCAAAATTAGTGAAGAAATGCAGCGTTTATCCCTGAGTGGTGGTCAATTCAAAGTGGCACTGGAGCCATGTGAACCATCAACCAATGGCTTAGAGCAAGTCCTTTTCTTAGTGGCTGGGCATGCGGGTGTTGAGCCACGACCACTTAGCAAAGTGGCATCAGGTGGTGAATTGTCGCGGATTAGTCTTGCACTTCACGTCACTACCGCCGCACAAGGTAGTGTGCCGTGTATGATTTTCGATGAAGTCGATGTTGGGATTGGCGGTGGTGTGGCCGAAGTCGTTGGTAAGCTACTCAAACAATTAGGCGAAAATCGTCAAGTATTAGTGATTACCCACTTAGCTCAAGTGGCTGCCCAAGCTACGCAGCATCTGCAAGTGACTAAAACCCAAATCGATCATACAACGCTCAGTCATATTCATTTATTAAGCGATGAGGAACGGATTGAGGAGATTGCTAGAATGTCAGGTGGTTTGGTGGTGACTGATGCGACTCGCAATCATGCAAAAGAAATGTTAGGTCTGTTTAACTAGTATGCCAGTGGCGACTAAGCTGACTAGACCAAGCTGACTAGACTGAGCTTTGTACATGATGTTTTATTGTTTATTTTCCATCCTATCTTCAAGCTCTCCAATATAAGCAGACAGGGTTCTACCCGTTTCTTCCACCGAGTCTTTTACGCTGGCTTCCAATGCAGCTAGATGCGATTCTGTTTGTTGATGCACTTCTGTGCTTTGCACTTTTAGGGCTTGCAGTTCAGTTTCTAAGTAACGACGCAATTCAGTTATTCGTGAGACTTCAGCATCATCGGCGAGTTTGCGTTGTGCTTCAAGCGCTTTAGTTAGCTTTCGTCGAATCATCAGCGTTGACGATTGCATATAAACAATAAAGCCTAAAAACAGTAACAGTAGTAAACCTGTGATGGACAGCAAAACAAGGCCTAGCGGCGCTTCGATATTAGCAAACAATAAGGACAGTAGCATTGGTGTTACGATGGCTTGCCAATTAATGGCGGCAAAAATGATTAATGTCACGAGCACAAAAAGTAAGATAAAGTTGATCAACCGCATCATGTTTTGATTCCTTCTTATTTAACTTGTTAGTGGCTGTTGGTCAGAATTAATTAACTAACTTAGCCGATTCAACGGAGACCTTATAAAATTTTGTTTGTTGTGGGTCGCTGATGCGTATCCCGGTGCTGACTTGGCCGCGATTGTCAGCCGCAATTGAGCCGAGGATACGCATGGACCCACTTTGCGAGATGGCGCGACCGCTTGCAGGGTCGTACTGTATGACCCTCACACTAACGCCTTCAATGGCGATTGCAGCATTATTCTGCACCACCGCAAATAGATTACCTCTGCTGTCAGCCACAACGCCTGCTTGTAAATATTGATTAGGATGGCGAGGGAAATCAAGACGTATTAAACGTAAATTGGCGTCTTTGCCGATATCAGAGTTTGAAGTTGTCGCAATTTGGTAATGTTGTAAGGCTAAATTGATGTCGCCTCTATCTTCAGCAATTTGACCCAATAAAGCATGGCCTGGTGCTGTTGGGAGCAGCTCGTTTGCTTTTTTTAGATAAGGCTCAGCTTCTTTCTTTTTACCTGAGTTGAAAAGTAAGATGCCGCTTTGAATATGCGGTTTAAAGTAATCAGGCTGCATTTTAATGGCTTTTGCATAGTAGCTAAGCGCTGCTTCTGTTTTCTTTTCAGTGAAAGCGATGTCACCAAGTAACTCTTGAAAACGCGCTTCTCGCGGCTCGCCTGCGATGGCTTTTTTGGCTAGTTCAGCTGCGCTAGCTGTATCCCCTTTTTTAAGCGCAGCAACGGCATCATCGTAAGCTTTATAGGCCGTTCTAGTCGCTTTTAGGTGCGCTACTTTTTTGGCGTAAATTTGCTTGCCCATCTCGCCGCCAGCACCAATTTTGGCTAATGTTATCTTGTTGTCTGCTACGCGTTGTGGGGAGGGTGGGTGGCTAGCAAATAGTCCAGAAATAAAATCGCTTGGTTTGCCTTCACTGAGTCGCACGAAAGTTTCTTGTAGCGTAACAGCGGCGCTGGGGTCGTAGCCCGCTTTTTTCATATATTGCATGCCATATAAATCAGACTCACTTTCAGCATCGCGACCATATTGACTGGAAAGCAGTTGCGCGCCAAGTTGTGAGCCGCCGACGATTAAGTCGCCGTAGTCAGTATGTTGCGCGCCGATACCAACAGCAATCATCGCGCCTTGTAAAAAAATACCATGTTCCATATTTTTAGCTCCATGGCGCGCTGCCGCATGCACAATTTCATGGCCCATTACAGCCGCCAACTCCGCTTCGCTATTAAGCTCATAAAGTAAGCCACGGTTGAACGCAATTTTTCCGCCGGGCATTGCCCATGCATTCGGCACAGAATCGTTAATAAGCACAAATTCATAAGGTAAATCAGGTCGGTCAGAAACTGCGGCTAATTTTTTGCCCACGTCAGAGATATAAGCGCTTAGGTCTGGGTCAATAACATAATCGCCGCCTTGAGATTGCCTGGCAGGCGAGTAGTTTTGCTTGCTGATTGCAATTTCTTTTGCTTCTGAAATCCATTGGAATTCTCGTTTTTTCGTCACTGGATTGAAACCGCAAGCCGTGATGGTGAGGGATGCTGCTAACAGAAGGGTAAGTTGAAGGTAGCTAAGGAATGGTTGTTTGGTGAAAGATAAATATCGCATCTACAAACCCGCCTCAATATTGATGATGATTAAGCCGCCATCTGAATCTTTCGATTTAGCGACACTGCTCACAGAGACCATAAATCATCAGTGAATGTTCTTGCATCGTAAAGCCGTGTGACTGTGCAGCCTCTTTTTGTCTGCGCTCAATTTCAGCATCATAAAACTCTTTTACAATGCCACATTTGACGCAAACGATATGGTCGTGATGGTCGCCTTTATTGAGTTCAAAAACGGCTTTGCCACTCTCAAAATGATGGCGGACTAATAGGCCAGCATCTTCAAATTGAGTTAGCACGCGATAGACCGTAGCTAGACCAACATCATCACCAGCGTTAAGCAGGATTTTGTAGACATCTTCAGCAGACATGTGGCGCTCATCGCTTTTTTCAAATAGCTCTAGAATTTTTAATCTAGGTAATGTCGCTTTTAATCCAGCGTTTCGTAAATCTTTTTGATCATGCATTGTTTATCTCGTTTCTCAAACTTTTTAGTTTTAGGCTTATCACCATCGTGTTATATTAACGACAATTTAGCCATATGTCTTCTTTAACATAATAAAACGATCAAAACTATGCATGCAGTAATCAGAATATTCACACTTTTGTTGGCATTGGCGACTGTTGGTTGCGGGTCCAGCTTGCCAGCTGTTAAGTCTTTTAAGATGGATATTCAACAAGGGAATGTAATCACATCGGATATGCTGCTTAAACTGCGTCCTGGAATGAGTAAATCTCAAGTCCAGTTTATCATGGGGACGCCTTTATTGGTCGACAGTTTTCATACCAATCGCTGGGATTATTTTTACCAATTTCGCAAGCAAGGGAAGATCATTAATCAACATCGTGTGATCTTAGACTTTGAAGGTGACTCTTTAGCGCGCGTTCGCGGTGATGTTGTGCCAGAAGGTACTGATATTGATGCCTTAATGCAGCAAGCAGGTAGCAGCATTAAGCCAGATATCAAGGTTGATGCGCCTGTGGTCGCCGATGTGAAAGAACAGAGCGCGGATGCGCCCTTGCCAGCGCCTAAAGTTGAGGCTACACAAGCGGAAGTAATTGCGCCTGAGACAGCTAAAGTGGAAGAAGCTAAAGTGGAAGAAGCTAAAGTGGAAGAAGCTAAGGTGGAAGAAGCTAAGGTGGAATCGCTTGAGGTTGCGCCGTTAGAACAGGCGGTTGAAACCGTCAAAGATGACGTTGCTCTTGTGCGTCAAGAAGCTGTTGAACAGTCGACGCCCGTGGTGGAAGAATCGAAAAAATTGGATATGCCGAAAAAAATGATGATTCAGGCGCCGCCAGTTGTTAATGCTAAGTCTGGCGTGGTGATTGCCCCTAAACAAACAGTTATTCCAGCACCACCTGTCATTGGCAAGCAAGCAACGCCTGGTGCGATTAAATCTTCCGCTGAAGTAGCGCGACCAGTGCTGGTTAAGCCGCGTGAGTACAAGCCTGGTGAAGGCTTGCTACCCTACGAGGAGGATCCGAGCTTTTTTGAACGTGCATTAGAAATAATAGGTTTTTAATAGAGTATGAAAACAAACGTTGTAATTACAGGTGTTTCGGGCCGTATGGGTGTTGCATTGTTGGAAGGTGTGTTTGCTGATGAGGCGCTCACTTTACATGCGGCGATTGACCGTTCAGGGAGTGCTTTGATTGGACAGGATGCTGGCGCGCAGTTTGGTCTAGTATCTGGGGTTAAAGTGACGAGTGATTTAAGCGCAGCACTGCATGGTGCTGATGTGTTGGTTGATTTTACGCGGCCAGAAGCGGCTATGCAGTATTTAGCCGCTTGTCAGTTGGCTGGCGTTCAGATGGTGATTGGTACAACAGGTTTTACTGAACTTGAAAAAGCAATGATTGAAGCAGCATCGCAACAAAACGCGATTGTGTTTGCGCCCAATATGAGTGTTGGGGTGACATTGCTGATTAATTTGGTGGAGCAGGCAGCTAAAGTGCTCAATGAAGGTTACGATATTGAAGTGGTGGAAATGCATCACAGGCATAAAGTAGATGCGCCTTCCGGTACTGCTTTACGCTTAGGTGAGGCGGCGGCGCAGGGTTTGGGGCAGGATTTAAAAGATTGTGCCGTTTATGCGCGCGAAGGCGTGACGGGCGAGCGAGAGGCAGGCAAAATTGGTTTTGCTACCCTGCGTGGTGGGGATGTGGTGGGTGATCACACGGTGATTTATGCTGGTACTGGAGAACGTATAGAAATTACCCACAAAGCGAGCAGTCGCGCCACTTTTGCCTTGGGTGCTTTGCGAGCAGCTAAGTTCTTGTCGGATAAAAAATCTGGTCTTTTTGATATGCGCGATGTGCTTGGTTTTAAATAGGCCTATTGCAACGATAGATGAGGCCATTTAGCTTAAGCATTGCCGGTAGCCTGCTGTACTGGTAGTCTTTGTGTGCTGGCTGGTATGAGTTAAAGCGGTAAAATCAGTGGCAACAGAGGAGGATGTTGGGGTTGGGACTTGGGGTAGCGACTTAGGTTGGTTGGAGCGGTTGGAGCATAATGGATGTTAAAAGATTACCATTTTCAACCAATCTATATGCTTGAAAGAAAGCGCTAATCCCGCTATAATTCGGCAATTCTTGAAACGGGAAGAGTAGTTTACTTTTCCCGTTTTGCATGTCTAGCGCCAGCATAGCTGATTATGTGCTGCAACGTGCGCGAAAAAATGAAACTGATTATTTAAGGAGCCAAAATTGTCGCAAACGCGCCCTGTAGAAAAGACACCAGCAATACTCGTGTTAGCAGATGGAACGGTGTTTAAAGGCACATCAATTGGCGCTTCAGGCCAGACTGTTGGAGAAGTCGTTTTTAATACTTCAATGACGGGTTATCAGGAAATACTCACAGACCCTTCCTACACCAAACAGATTGTTACGCTTACTTATCCGCACATCGGTAATGTTGGTGTGAATCAGGAGGATACAGAGTCAGGTCAAGTCTGTGCAGCAGGTTTGGTGATTCGAGATTTGCCTTTATTGGTGAGTAGTTTTCGAAGTGAGCAGACGCTGTCGGATTACTTAACGCAAAATCACATTGTGGCAATTGCCGATATTGATACTAGAAGATTAACCCGAATCCTTAGAGAAAAAGGGGCGCAAGCAGCTTGTATATTAGTCGGTGATGATGCCGATAAGGCCTTGCTATTAGCAAAAGCATTTCCAGGTTTAGCTGGAATGGATTTAGCAAAGGAGGTCACTTGTAGAGCGGCTTATGAATATACCGAAGGTGAATGGCAGCTAGGTGAAGGCTTTGTTGCTCCAAATGCTAAAACTTATCATGTGGTGGCATTTGATTATGGCGTGAAAAGCAATATCTTGCGCATGTTGGTTGCTCGCGGATGTAAAGTGACAGTGTTACCAGCGCAAGCAACTGCAGAAGAGGCCTTGCGTTATCAGCCTGATGGAATTTTCTTGTCCAATGGGCCAGGTGACCCTGAGCCGTGTGACTATGCGATTCATACCATTCAGACTCTTTTGGATGCCGACTTGCCAATGTTTGGGATTTGTTTAGGTCATCAGCTGTTGGCCTTAGCCAGTGGTGCTAAAACCGTTAAAATGAAGTTTGGACATCATGGTGCCAATCATCCAGTGCAAGATGTTGAGAACATGCGTGTGTATATCACTAGCCAAAATCATGGTTTTGCTGTTGATGCGGCAAGCCTGCCTGCCACGATTAAAACTACCCATGTTTCTTTGTTTGATGGCAGTTTGCAAGGTATTGCTCGCACGGACAAGCCAGCTTTTAGTTTTCAAGGGCATCCTGAGGCGAGCCCAGGACCTACAGAAATGTCTTATTTGTTTGATCGCTTCATTAGCATGATGCAAGAAAGGAAGGCTGGCTAATGGCTAAGCGTACAGATATTCAATCCATCTTAATTATTGGTGCAGGCCCGATTGTGATTGGGCAAGCATGTGAGTTCGATTACTCTGGTGCACAGGCTTGTAAAGCTTTGCGTGAAGAAGGCTACCGCGTTATTTTGGTAAACTCTAATCCAGCCACGATTATGACTGACCCAGAAATGGCCGATGCAACTTATATTGAGCCTATTAGCTGGCAAGTGGTTGAAAAGATTATTGCTAAAGAGAGACCAGATGCTTTATTGCCGACCATGGGTGGTCAGACGGCGCTTAATTGTGCATTGGATTTAGACAAACATGGCGTTTTGGCTAAATATAATGTTGAAATGATTGGCGCTTCTAAAGAAGCGATTGATAAAGCTGAAGATAGACAGAAGTTTAAAGAAGCCATGACCAAAATCGGTTTAGGTTCTGCTCGCTCGGCAATTGCGCACAGTATGGAAGAAGCCTTGCAAGTACAAGCTAATATTGGTTTTCCTGCGATTATTCGTCCTTCTTTTACCATGGGTGGCAGTGGCGGCGGTATTGCGTACAACCGTGAAGAGTTTATGGAAATCTGTGAACGCGGTTTGGAAGCTTCACCAACAAATGAGTTATTAATTGAAGAGTCCATGCTTGGTTGGAAAGAGTATGAAATGGAAGTGGTCCGTGATTCTGCGGATAACTGCATTATTATTTGCTCTATCGAAAACTTAGACCCCATGGGTGTGCACACAGGCGATTCGATTACGGTTGCTCCAGCACAAACGTTGACGGATAAAGAGTATCAAATTATGCGTAATGCCTCCTTGGCGGTATTGCGTGAAATCGGTGTTGATACTGGTGGTTCAAACGTACAATTCGCGATTAATCCAGATGATGGTCGTATGATTGTTATTGAGATGAATCCACGCGTTTCACGTTCATCTGCGTTGGCTTCAAAAGCAACGGGTTTCCCTATTGCGAAAGTGGCAGCTAAGTTGGCTGTTGGTTATACCTTAGACGAATTGAAGAATGATATTACGGGTGGTCAAACGCCAGCTTCGTTTGAGCCGTCTATTGATTACGTGGTCACAAAAATCCCGCGTTTTGCCTTTGAGAAATTCCCTCAAGCGGATAGTCGTTTGACTACGCAGATGAAGTCTGTTGGTGAGGTGATGGCCATAGGTGGTAGCTTTCAAGAGTCATTCCAAAAAGCATTACGTGGTTTAGAGGTCGGCGTAGATGGATTGGATTCTCTTACCACAGACATAGACGTGATTGCTAAAGAACTTGGTGAGCCAAGGTCAGAACGTATCTGGTATTTGGGCGATGCCTTCAGAATGGGCATGAGCGCCAAACAAATCTTCAACATTTGTAAAATAGACCCTTGGTTCTTGGCGCAAATTGAAGATTTAATCATTCAGGAGAAGATGCTAGAGGGCAAGCACATTGCTGACTTAGATAAAAATGCAATGTATCAACTCAAGCGAGCTGGATTTTCAGATAAGCGCTTAGCTAAGTTATTAGACACAGACCAACATGCGGTGCGTGCTTATCGTCAAGCACTTAATGTGCGTCCTGTTTATAAACGTGTGGATACCTGCGCGGCAGAGTTTGCAACAAATACCGCTTATATGTATTCAACTTACGCAGAAGAGTGCGAATCCAACCCTACTGATAATAAAAAAATCATGGTGCTTGGAGGTGGTCCCAACCGTATTGGGCAAGGGATTGAGTTTGATTACTGCTGTGTGCATGCGGCTTTTGCGATGCGTGATGATGGTTATGAAACGATCATGGTGAACTGCAATCCTGAAACCGTTTCAACGGACTATGACACTTCTGACCGTTTGTATTTTGAGCCAGTCACGTTGGAGGATGTGTTAGAAATTGTTCATCTTGAGAAGCCAGAGGGAGTGATTGTCCAGTACGGCGGTCAGACGCCATTAAAATTGGCTCGTGCGTTAGAAAAAGCAGGTGTGCCGATTATCGGCACTACACCAGATGCGATTGACCGTGCAGAAGACCGAGAACGTTTCCAGAAAATGTTGAGTGAACTGAAACTAAAACAGCCGCCCAACCGTACAGCACGAGCACCAGAAGAAGCGCTACGCTTGGCCGAAGAAATTGGTTATCCACTCGTTGTGCGTCCTAGCTATGTATTGGGTGGTCGTGCGATGGAAATTGTCCACGAGAAAAGCCAGTTAGAACGCTATATGCGAGAGGCCGTTAAGGTATCTAACGATTCACCAGTCTTGCTTGATCGCTTCTTAAATGATGCCTTAGAGATTGATGTCGATGCGATTTGTGATGGGGAAGATGTCTTAATTGGCGGCATTATGCAGCATATTGAACAAGCAGGTGTCCATTCAGGTGATTCGGCTTGTTCCTTACCTCCGTATAGCTTAAGTGCAACCCTGCAAGATGAGCTGCGGACACAAACGGTTCAAATGGCTAAAGCACTGGGTGTGAAAGGTTTAATGAATGTGCAGTTTGCTATTCAAGGAGCAACAGTATATGTGTTAGAAGTGAATCCACGTGCCTCTCGTACAGTCCCGTTTGTGTCTAAAGCTTGTGGTTTACAGTTGGCTAAAATAGCAGCGCGTTGTATGGCGGGACAAACTCTGAAGTTCCAAGGGGTGACGGCAGAAGTGATTCCACCGTATTACTCAGTTAAAGAAGCGGTTTTCCCATTTATTAAATTCCCAGGTGTGGATACGATTTTAGGACCAGAAATGAAATCCACTGGTGAAGTAATGGGTGTGGGTAGCACGTTTGCAGAAGCTTTTGTGAAGTCGCAATTGGGCGCCTCAGTTAAATTGCCGCAAGGTGGTAAGGCTTTTATTAGCGTACGAAATGAAGATCATTTGAATGTATTGGATATTGCACAAGATTTAGCTAAGCTTGGTTTTGAGCTGGTTGCAACAAAAGGGACTGCAAGAGTATTGGTTGAAAATGGATTGACAGTAAAACCAGTCAACAAAGTAGCAGAAGGTCGCCCGCATATCGTTGATATGATAAAGAATAATGAAATTGATTTTATTGTCAATGTAACTGAAGATAAAAAAGCAGTTGCTGATTCCTATGAGATTCGTCACAGTGCTTTACAAAATAAAGTGACCTACTACACAACCATAGCTGGTGCAAAAGCGGCTTGTATCGGCATGGCGCATATGCAAGAGCTACAAGTAGAGTCTATACAAGACTTGCATAAAAAGCTTGTGTAAAATAAACTAAGTTAATCGTAGACATGTCAAACCACGCTCGGGTGAGTGTGGTTTGTTTTTTTATAAAAGGTATGAAGTATGGCAGGTAATCAAGTTCCAGTTACGGTGCGTGGCGCCGAGTTGCTTAAAGCTGAGCTACAGCGTTTAAGATCGGAGGATAGACCGAATGTCATTCAGGCGATTGCTGAAGCGCGAGCGCAAGGGGATTTGTCTGAAAACGCAGAATATGAAGCCGCGAAGGAAAAGCAAAGTTTTATTGAGGGCAGGATTGCCGAATTAGAGAGTAAATTATCTAATTTGCAAATCATTGACCCAGTAACGCTCAATGCAGAAGGTCGTGTGGTTTTTGGTGCGACTGTTTGTTTTGAAGACGTCGATTCAGGGGAAAGTAAGACCTATCAGATTGTTGGTGAAGATGAAGCCGATATCAAGAATGGTAAGATTTCAGTTGCCTCACCCATTGCACGTGCCTTGATCGGTAAAGCGGAAGGGGATATAGCCGAAGTAGTTGCGCCAGGTGGGGTAAAAGAGTGTGAAATTATTGAGGTGAAATATATCTAGGTGTTATTACGTAAGCTTTCATGGTTGGTAATGACGCTTTGGGTCGGCAGTCTTTGGATGACTGGGCTGACAGCGAGCATTTTGTTTGATGGGATAATTGATAGGTCATTGGCGGGCGAGGTTGCTGGGCAATTATTTGCAACGGTGAGTTATATGGGTATTGCAATTGCCACTTTTTTGTTGCTGGCACATTGGTTCATGCATGGCGCGCGTAGTATTAAGCAACCTTACGTATGGATAATTAGTTTGATGTTAGTACTAATTTTAATTGGTTATTTTGGTGTTCAATCCCATTTGGCTCAATTAAAAGCTGAGGTTTTTCCAGTCGCTGTCATGCTAAGTGCTAACGCTAGACAGTTTGCTGTTTGGCATGGTATTTCTGGTGCGATTTACTTAATTGAATGCCTACTAGGCGTTGCGTTAATTCTAAACAGTAGGCAAATTGAACTGGCTACAGTTTAGGAATATGAATTTTATTCTTTTCTTTAATGGTATCGCTGGCGCGATAGAACACTAATTGCTTCCCAATATGATGAATGCCAATCGCATTTGTGCTATCACAAATCGATTGATAGATGGCTTTACGAGCATCTCGATCGTCGCCAGCTACTTTTATTTTGATGAGCTCATGCGCGTTAAGGCTAACTTCAACTTCTTTAATGATGTTATCCGTTAGACCTTGGTTCCCAATCATCACGACTGGGCTTAAACTGTGGGCTAGACCACGTAAATGACTAATTTGTTTTGGATTTAATTTCATGAATTGGCATGTTTTTCGGAACAATAGATGGGGTGGATTTTATCATGAATTCATATAATAAACATGAAGCTTAGCAGTCGAAGTAAAGCATGGATGCATGAGCATCTGAATGATGCGTTTGTGAAACGGGCGCAAAAAGAAGGCTACCGTGCGCGCGCAGCTTATAAATTAATCGAGATTGATGACAAAGATAGGCTGATTAAGCCAGGGATGACTGTTGTTGACTTAGGTGCGGCGCCAGGCAGTTGGTGCCAAGTGGTACAGCAACGGCTAAAAGGCCAGGGTCGTATTATTGGGCTGGATTTATTGGACATGCACCCCATTGCAGGTGTAGAGTTTATTCAAGGTGACTTTCGTGAAGAGAGTGTGTTGAGAGAGTTGGAAGAAAAGTTAAATAATAAGCCAGTTGACCTTGTGATTGCGGATATGGCCCCCAATATTAGTGGAGTCAAAGACGCCGACCAGGCTGGTGCACTTTACCTAACGGAGTTAGCTTTAGAATTTAGTCAGGATTGGTTGAAACCAGGGGGTAATTTTCTGGTCAAAGTTTTTATTGGAACGGGTTTTGACGATATCATTAAGCGTATGCGCTCCGAGTTTGATAAAGTAGTGACCAGAAAGCCAAAAGCCTCTAGAGGGCGAAGCAGTGAAACTTATTTGCTTGGCTTAGGGCGTAAATAAGGTGTTTAGGATTAGGTTGTAGTCTCTTGCGCTGGTCGTTGTTGAATACAAAAAGGCCAAGTTAAAAAAGGAAAAAGTTAGTGAATAATATCGCAAAAAATATTGCCATTTGGGTTGCTGTTGCACTCATCTTGATGACTGTTTTTCAGCAGTTTGGTAATCCTAATCAAGCAGGCGAGCAGCTTGTTTATTCACAGTTTATGGATAATGTGAAAAAGGGTAAAGTAAAAAAGGTTCAGATTGATGGGCGCGTCATTCATGGCGTGACTAGGGATAATACGCCTTTTAGTACTTATGCTCCAAGCGACTTATGGATGGTGAGCGACTTATTAAAATACAATGTTGAAGTGGAAGCAAAGGCTGAAGAAAAGCGATCATTATTACTTGAGATTTTAATGTCGTGGTTCCCCATGATTTTATTGATTGGCGTTTGGATTTTCTTTATGCGCCAAATGCAAGGTGGTGGTAAAGGCGGTAGCCCTTTTTCCTTTGGTAAAAGTAAAGCTCGCCAACTAGATGAAAGTAACAATCAAACTACTTTTGCCGATGTCGCTGGATGCGATGAAGCAAAAGAAGAGGTTACTGAGTTAGTCGATTTTCTGCGCGATCCCAGCAAGTTTCAAAAATTAGGTGGGCGTATTCCGCGTGGCGTTTTAATGGTTGGCCCGCCAGGAACGGGTAAAACGCTGTTGGCCAGAGCCATTGCGGGTGAGGCTAAGGTTCCATTCTTTACGATTTCTGGCTCTGATTTTGTGGAAATGTTTGTCGGTGTTGGTGCTTCTCGCGTGCGTGATATGTTTGAGACAGCGAAGAAAAACTCGCCCTGTATTATCTTTATTGATGAGATTGATGCCGTAGGTCGTAGCCGTGGATCTGGTACTGGTGGTGGTAATGATGAGCGAGAGCAAACCCTAAACCAAATGCTAGTTGAAATGGATGGTTTTGAAGCTAGTTCGGGTGTGATTGTGATTGCGGCAACCAACCGTGCTGATGTTCTAGACAAAGCCTTACTCCGTCCTGGCCGTTTTGATCGTCAAGTGATGGTTGGTTTGCCTGATATTAAAGGTCGCGAGCAAATTTTATTAGTGCATATGCGTAAAGTGCCGATTGATCCAGATGTGAAAGCCGATATCCTGGCACGTGGTACGCCTGGCATGAGTGGTGCGGATTTGGCCAATCTGGTTAATGAGGCAGCCTTGTTTGCGGCTAGGCGCAATAAGCGCACCGTTGATATGGCTGATTTTGAGGATGCTAAAGACAAAATTTTTATGGGTCCTGAGCGTCGCTCAATGGTCATGCGTGAAGAAGAACGTCGCAACACCGCTTACCATGAATCTGGACATGCGGTTGTTGCAAAACTGTTACCTCATGCTGACCCTGTACACAAAGTCACCATTATGCCGCGCGGATGGGCCTTAGGCTTAACTTGGCAGTTGCCTGAGTTTGATCGTATTAGTAACTATAAAGTCAAAATGTTGGAAGAGATTTCAATATTATTTGGCGGACGTATTGCAGAAGAGGTTTTTGTTAATCAGATGTCGACAGGTGCTTCAAACGACTTTGAACGTGCAACTAAGTTAGCAAGAGATATGGTGACGAAGTACGGTATGAGTGACGCCCTAGGTACCATGGTCTATGCAGGCGATGAACAAGACTCTTTCTTTGGTAGCATGAGTGCAAAGACGGTTTCTGAAGCGACACAACAAAAAGTGGATGCGGAAATACGACGTATTCTTGATGAACAATACGCAATTGCTCGTCAATTGTTAGAAGGTAATCGTGATAAAGTAGAAGCGATGACCGCTGCCTTGATGGAGTTTGAAACGATTGATGCGGATCAAATTAATGACATTATGGCTGGATTGCCAGTCAGAGAGCCAAAACCAAAGCAATCATCGATTAAACCGACAAATAATGGTGGTAGCTCAGGAAACACGGTTAATCCTAAGCCACAACCGACAGCAAAGAAAGAGTAAAACAAAACGTAATGCAGTAACAGGCATGGGTTAAAATAGAGGCTGACTAACTTAATTTAGTCGGCCTTTATATTTTATGATGCTACATTGCGGACAATTTAAGCTAGATTTGACTCGCCCTCGCGTGATGGGTATTTTGAATGTGACGCCTGATTCCTTCTCGGATGGCGGCCATTTTACCCATGTGGATGCCGCGGTTGCGCATGCAATGACTTTAATCGATGAAGGTGCTGATGTGCTCGATATTGGTGGAGAATCCACGCGTCCTAATGCGACTCCAGTGAGTCTGCAGCAAGAGCTTGACCGCGTGATTCCCGTTATTGAAGCACTGATCGCTAACCATATTCATATTCCAATTTCGATTGACACTTATAAACCAGCGGTGATGCAAAGCGCCATTGCTGCTGGTGCAAGTATGGTGAACGATGTAAGAGCCTTACAAGAAGAAGGCGCTATTGAAGTAGTGGCAGAAACACAGGTTGGGGTGTGCTTAATGCATATGCAAGGGACCCCGCAAACCATGCAACAAAACCCACATTATCAAGACGTGGTTAAAGAGGTGACTGATTTCTTATTAGCTCGTGTTCATGCGTGTGAACAGGCAGGCATTACATCAAACCGATTATTAATCGACCCAGGGTTTGGTTTTGGTAAAACCAGGGCGCATAACATTACATTAATTCAACAACTTGAGCGCATTGTTCATCACGGTGTGCCGCTACTAGCTGGGTTGTCGCGTAAATCCGTGTTAGGTCAGATGACTGGCCAAGAGGTCGATGCTCGCTTATATGCCAGTATCGCTGCCGCTACTGTTTCAGCCATGAAGGGTGCAAGCATGTTACGCGTACACGATGTCAAAGCAACTGTAGAAGCGTTAAAAGTCGTTTCGGCTATCGTTGACAATCGTTTAAATGAAATGACCGATACTTAACACTATGATTAGTAGAAAGAACTAACAGATGGCTAAACAATATTTCGGTACTGATGGCATTCGCGGAAAAGTAGGGGAGTATCCTATTACACCCGATTTTGTCATGCGCTTAGGTTACGCTGCAGGGCGTGTTTTTGTTGGACTACCAAGTAATTTAGCCAAAGGTGCGCACCCGACGGTTCTGATTGGTAAAGATTCACGCATTTCTGGCTATATGCTAGAAGCCGCATTAGAGGCTGGACTAACTGCTGCAGGTGTTAATACACTATTAACTGGACCAATGCCAACACCCGCAATTGCCTATTTAACGCGTGCTTTACGTGCGCAAGCAGGTATTGTGATTTCAGCTTCTCATAATCCTTACGATGATAACGGCATTAAGTTTTTTTCAAGTGAAGGAGAAAAGCTAGGTGATGAGATTGAGTATGCGATCGAAGGTGAGTTAGATAAGCCGATGCAAGTGATGGACTCAGCTAAGCTAGGCAAGGCTAAACGAATTGATGATGCAGCTGGTCGCTATATTGAGTTTTGTAAAAGCACTTTTCCTAACAACATGGACTTACGCGGATTAAAAATGGTGTTGGATTGCGCGCATGGCGCTACCTACCATGTGGCGCCACCTGTTTTTCATGAGTTGGGAGCTGAAGTGATTGCCATTGGTAATCAGCCAAATGGACTGAATATTAATTTAAATGTCGGCTCTACTCACCCGCAAGCCTTGCAAAAAGCGGTAGTTGAACATCAGGCTGATTTAGGTATTGCCTTTGATGGTGATGGTGACCGGGTACTGATGGTTGATGCCAATGGCCAATTGTTAGATGGCGATCAATTGCTTTATATTATTGCATTAGGTTTATATGCCAAAGGCAAGTTAAAAGGCGGCGTTGCTGGAACGCTCATGACTAATCTTGCTTTAGAACATGCTTTGCAGAAACATCAAATCCCGTTTGCCCGTGCTAATGTGGGCGACCGCTATGTATTGGAATTATTGAAAGAGAAAAATTGGCAACTAGGTGGTGAAAATTCGGGCCATATTTTAACACTTGATAAACATAGCAGTGGAGATGCGATTATTGCTGCTTTGCAAGTGTTATATGCGCTTAAACAAAGTGGCCAAACGTTGGCCCAAATGGGTCAAGCATTACCACTATATCCGCAGGTCCTGATTAATGTCACGACTCAACAAAAGCTAGACTTGCAACAAGCAGAGATTCAGACTGCGGTTAAACAAGCCGAAGCCAAATTAAAAGAGGCTGGACGAGTACTATTACGCGCTTCTGGCACGGAGCCAAAAATCAGAGTCATGGTTGAAGGTCAAGA
>JAFMCM010000019.1 GCA_017857755.1 Methylophilaceae bacterium
CACATTTCAGGAGAACTCAATGCCGTTGGGGCACGCGCTGCAGTGGCGATGGTATTGAAAAGGCGTCTTGGTAAAGGTGCGCAAACTTCGAACTGGGGAGCCTACCCACTGCAAAAAAATCAGATTCTGTATGCTGCTAACGATGCACATGCGGCGATTAGTGTAGCGCAAGCTTTAGCCCGATAGCATCAGCTAGTAGGTCATTCAACAGCCAGCTGTACTACCAAGCTTATCACCATATTTTTGACCACAAAATAGCCTCGTGATAAAGTGAACCCCCTCACAAAACCACTAGAAATACATTCATGAAAATCGCCACCTGGAACGTGAACTCTTTAAATGTCCGTTTACCGCATGTATTAGACTGGTTAACTGACAATCCAGTTGAGGTGCTGTGCTTACAAGAAACCAAGCAGGAAGATAGTAAGTTCCCGTATGAGGCTTTAATGACGGCTGGTTACCACGCGATACATAGTGGTCAAAAAACCTATAACGGCGTGGCGATAGTCAGCAACCATGAAATGACGGACGTATTATATGGCATACCCAACTTTGAAGATGAACAAAAGCGCGTTATTAGCGCAACAATCGGCGATATCCGCATTATTTGCGTATACGTTGTGAACGGACAGGCAGTTGACTCCGAAAAATACGATTATAAAATGCGTTGGCTAGATGCGCTTAATGCATGGTTATCAGAAGAGCTAAAAAAGTATCCTAACTTAGTCATATTGGGCGACTACAATATTGCACCCGATGATCGAGATTGCCATGACCCAGCGGCTTGGGAAGGAGAGATTTTAGTCAGTCCTAGAGAGCGTGATGCTTTTGATGATTTATTAGCATTAGGCCTACATGATAGTTTTAGATTATTTGAACAAGATGGGGGGCACTATAGCTGGTGGGATTACCGCATGATGGGATTTAGGCGCAACCGCGGTATGCGGATTGACCATATTCTAGTGAGTGATGCACTAAAAACCAAATGTACTGGTTGCATCATTGATAAAACACCAAGAAAGTTAGAACGTCCAAGCGACCATACGCCAGTTGTGGTAAGTTTGGATTTATCAAACCGCTAGCCCTTAATACTGACGCCAAGCTGTTTGAGTTTTCGATATAAATGCGTCCGCTCTAAGCCAGAAATATCAGCCAGTTTACTCATATTGTTGTTGACCGATTTCATATGATGCTTGAAATAATAACGCTCAAAGTCGTCTCTAGCTGTCCTTAAAGGCTGGGATAAATCAATCGGAAAACTCACTTCCATCATCGCTTGTGTGTCCGTGAACTGTTCTAGGACGCGAGAAACATCTTCCAATGTAATTTTGTCACCTAAACTGGTGAGCATTAAATTCTGTACCACCGCTTCTAATTGTTTTAAATCACCTGTCCAATCAGCATTTCTTAAGGCATTCAGCGCGGCAACATCATACTCTTTATAAGCAAGGCCAGAAGACTCAGTTAATAAAGTTGTTATTGACAGCACTAATTCGGGAATATCTTCCCTGTGCTCGTTCAAACAAGGTACTTTTAAGTTGGTATGACTTAACAACTGCAACAAGGATTGGTCGACTGCAGCATTCTCAATAAGCTGCGGCATACTGTGCGAAGTAGCACAAATCACTCTCGCTTGATATTTACTTGCATTGGACAATAAGAAATTGAGTCCTTTTTGTTGCATTTTACTCAATGCGGTAAGCTCTTCAACAAAAACCACACCCTCTCTTGCTTGTTCTAAAATTTCTAGTGGCGTACTGCTTAATTTTTCATATTCAGTCAAATTAACCCATGGTGTGCCTGGCGTATGTAAAAAATGGGCACAAAGCTCAATACTGCCACCCTTCTTACCCATTAAAAGTAATGGTGTTTGCAAACGTGAGACTTGCTCCAAGCGTTGTTTTAACTCACTAATTAACTGGCTTTTACCAAGACTCACTAAATTCACTTCTGTTTTCGGTAAGGTGTCAGCATGCAATAATGCTGTATTGACTGTTTTCAACAACTTTTGTAAAGCAATTGGTTTTTCCAAAAAATCAAAAGCACCTATCCTTGTAGCCTCTACTGCTGTATCAATCGTACCGTGGCCCGACATCATCACAACAGGCATATTCAACAGCCCAGCATTTCCCCACTCTTTAAGCAGACTAATACCATCACAATCTGGCATCCAAATATCGAGTAAAACCAAGTCAGGCCTTGTAGACAATCGCAATTCACGTGCCACTTGTGCATTCTCAGCGGTAATGACTCGATGTCCTTCATCTTGCAAAATATCACTCAACAGCTCACGTATGCCAACCTCATCGTCTACTACCATGATGTTTCTTGATGCCATATGCCTACCTTTTTCTCTTTCCCTATTTTTACTACCCTACTAGTTTACATTCTACATTTAATCGCGAATTTGTTTCACTAGCAACTTCTCAGTTTGTCGTTATTTTGACTTCTATTTATGCCTCTTTTACTAATGGCAACTGTATCCGAATGCATGCACCACCATCGATATTATTTTCTATTACAATCTGACCTTGATGCTCATCAACCATTTTCTTAACAATAGCTAAACCTAAGCCAGTACCTTGTGGTTTGGTTGTGACATAAGGTTCATATGGATTGACCAATACATGTTCAGCAAAACCTTGCCCATTGTCACGTACTTCTAGATGAATTGATGTGTCATCCCAGGTTGTTTTTACTCGAATTGCTGGAGATTGCTGTCCATCTAAAGCATCTTGCGCGTTCTGCATCAAATTATGTAATAACTGCCTTAACATCGTTGCATCACCTAACAAATCAGGCATTTTTTCTGCTAACTCGTAAGTGATTATTGCCTGCGAATTTTCATACAATCCAGACACGTCTGTAATTAATTGATTTAAATTAATCTTGGTCATATTAGCAGATGGCGCTCTTGCGTACTCACTAAACTCATTCACCATTGCTTTCATAGCATCCACTTGGTTCACAATCGTACTTGTTGCTCGAGTCAATAGATTGGCATCTTCTAAACTAAGTTTATCCGCTAGTTTATGCTGCATACGTTCGGCAGAAAGCTGAATCGGCGTTAAAGGATTTTTAATTTCATGGGCTAAACGTCTTGCCACCTCTCCCCAAGCTGCATCGCGTTGTGCCTGCGCCATAGTGGTCACATCATCAAACACCACAACAAAACCACTGTTAGCATTCTCTGGCAGTCTTGTGGCACGTACGGATATTAATTGCTTACCTTGCGGCCCCATCACCTCTAGCTGCCGACTCATTTCTGCACTACTCTGGTCATCATGAAGCGTTACTTCAAAGTGTGTTTGAATCACTTTCACAAACTCAGCAAGGAAGTGATGCTCAAGCGCAATTTTGGCAAACCTCTGATTTTCGTAAGGTGCAAGGTTAAACCCCAAAATATCCATCGCGGCTAAATTAAAAGTCCGCAACTCACCGCCGCGACTAATCGCTAAAACCCCAGACGACAAATGAGCCAAAATGGTTTCTAAATAACCGCGCGCTGCCTCTAGCCGCTGACGATTACGTTCTGTTGCTTTGTTTGCATCGCCCAACTGACGCGTCATACTATTAAAAGACTTCACCAGTACGCCCAATTCATCATTACCATATTCAGGCAGCATTTTGCTGTAATTACCATCTGCAATGGTTCGTGTCCCCTCAGCCAGCACGGTCAATGGGCGCGATAATCGACGACTCAGCACAAACGCAATGGCCAATGCAGAAAGCATGGCTAACATCAATACCAACGTTAACGTAAGTTTAAACACATCATGGATGGAGTCTCTGCTGTAAGAAAGCTCTTGATAATCCCGATACACGTCCTGCACCGCTTCTGCTGTATTCGATAATGATTTTGGTACTGGCTGCAACAATTGCAAAATCAATGTTTCGCCAGTAAGCTCTTGCGTATTAATAGGCACTAAGATGCGTAAATATAAACCTTTATCTGGGATAGGTTCCACCTTGCCTACCATTTGATATTTGGCTTGCCGCAACTGGGCGATTGTCGGCAACTCTGGTAGAAAACTAGAAGCATCGGCACTTGACACTGCCAAGATGCGCCCATTAATCGATAATATTGTGGCATCTTGTATGCCTGTTCTTTCGCGCAAATCGTTTAGCATCCGATACTGAGAGAGCCCTGGCTGCAATGCCAGAGAACTTGCCATACTGTCAGCTTGGTTTTCTAAATCACTTAACAATGTGTCTAAAGCGCGTTGACCCAGACTTAAACCACCATCTAAAGCTGCTTCGACTTTGACATTAAACCAAGACTCAATCGACCTTGTTAAAAAGTTCACTGAAACCAGGTACACAATCAAACCTGGAATAATCGCCATCATGGCAAAAGCACTCACCATGCGTAAATTAAGGCGGCTACCAACGACGTGGTTCTTAATATTTTTATAAAGACTGCTTATCTGAACCGTAATCAACACCAGTAATATTGTGGCAAAAGCAATATTGAGATAAAGCAGAATCTTATAATAGTCGGCTGAAGAGGCAGTGTTTTCACTTGCTAAAGAAAGCAAGTACAACAAAATTAACCCTAAAGTGGCACTAACAAATACAATGTATTTCATGGCTTGTGATTAAAGTCTTTTGGTAACCAAGTATAGGGTTCAGAAACAAGATTCCAGTTCACTGAACCAATCGCGTCTACTTGTATGGCTTTTGGTAATTTTGTTTTATCAAGATTGACCGTTAGTTCCGCCACATATTTTTCACCCCGCTCCGTATCTGATTGGTCAAATACATGCCAATCATAAAGCTGAACCAGTTCAATCATCGCTTCACTTAAAATATCATGCGAAGTTTGGCGCCCATCTTGAGTCACTAAGTATTGTCGACTTAAAGCATGATAGCTCACCTTGATCCGAGTTTTGGCAGAAGCCACAACAGCATCAAACCACAACACACGAGGACGAAGCAATTCGAACTCATAGACAAACTCAACGGGAACACCTTTATTAATCGCCATTTCTACTTCTTCACCTAGCGCAATTTCCAAATCTGCATTAAGCAAATAATGATTACCTGATGCTTTCAAATCGGCGTTTTTAATAATGATATGATGGGTTGTCGCTGAGGCCAGCAAACAAGTCAGCATGAAAACAAAAAATAAACTATACCTTCTGTAATAAGGCATAAAAGAAACCGTCATGACCATTTGTGGGAAGCAGCTGTCCATTTTGCATGTGAATGTTTTCAATCCTGTCATCTGTTAACACAATTGGCAACTGCCTTGCATCTGAGTTTAGTTGAAGAAAACGATCGATTTGCTGCTGGTTCTCTTCAGCAAAAACCGAACAAGTTGCATAAAGTAATTTACCGCCTTTTGCTAGCAAATGCCACAAATTAGCTAAAATCACAGCTTGTTGTTGCGTAAAGGATACAATATCAGATTCGCGACGTAACCATTTAATATCAACATGCCGCCTTACAATACCAGAAGCCGTACAAGGGACATCGGCTAGAATCCGGTCGAATGCCTGTTCAGACTGCCAGCTGGCCGCATCACCAAGTTGTAAGTCAGCTTGCATTTGTAATCTTGTCAAATTACTAGCAACACGCTCTAGTCGCCCAGCATCATTATCTAATGCGGTCAAATGAAGTTGTGCTGTTTCAAGTAAATGTCCTGTTTTTCCACCTGGTGCACTGCATGCATCCAACACCCGCATACCAGATTTAACATCCAGTAAAGATGCCGCTAATTGTGCACCATAATCTTGCACAGAAACTACACCTTCGCTAAAACCAGGCACTTGCTCCACTGCCATTGGTTTAGTTAGCATAACTGCCGCCCCACTCAATGTCGTGAGACTGATATCATGCCGAGCTAACAATTTGGCATAACTTTCTTTGCTGGATTGTTTTGCGTTTACCCGCAATGTCATTGGAGGATGGGTATTGCCAACTTGTAAAATAGCCTGCCAATCATTGGGGTATTGCTGTTTCAGTTTGTTTATCCACCATTGCTGATAAGCATATACAGCCACTTCATTTGAACTTTGCTTGACTGCTAGCGATGCTTTTTGACGCAAAAAATTACGCAGCACACCATTTACTAAACTCTTTGCCCAGCGTGGCTTTGCATAAGATGCCGCTTTAACCGCTTGATTCACAACCGTAAAATCTTCAGCCTGATCATGCAACAACTGATAAATAGCCACTAATAATAAAGCGTTAATATCAGTGTTGCTCAGTGGCTTTTCTAATAACTGCGTTAGATAAGCATTGACCTCACCAAAGAACCGCAAGGTGCCATAACTTAAATCAGCACCACCACCTTTTTGTTGGGGTGTTGCTTTTGGAAACACGTTAAGTGCATCAGGCAACGCCAAGGTCAGATTGCGGCCAGCTAATACGTCAGCGACGGCCATTGCAGCGATTTGTTGAGAAATATACAAAGAGAACTTTCAATGTTAAACAGCTAGGATTTTACTGCATATCAAGCCAAACAGGGAAAGACACTGCTATGGCACCTCGGTCATGCAGAGTGGTTAGCCAGCGCTAACAACCTTCTGACCCGCTCTTCGGTTTGCGGGTGGGTGCTAAATAGCCCTTTTAGACTGCTACTTGATAAAGGATTAATAATCATCATCTGCCCTGTTTCTGGATGCATTTCAGCGGTTTGATTAGGTACTTGATGCACGTAGTAATGAATCTTTTCTAACGCTGCCGCTAAGGCTTTGGGATCTTGACTGATTTGGGCACCGCCTTTATCCGCCTCATATTCACGGGCGCGCGAAATAGCCATTTGAATTAAGCCCGCAGCTATCGGTGCTAACAACATGATTAGCAAGCTGATTATGGGATTATTTCGCTCCCCTCCTCGCCCAAAAAACAGCCCAAATTGCGCCAGCGCAGAGATGGCGCCCGCAACGGTAGCACAAATAGTTGAGATTAACGTATCTCGATGTTTAACATGGGCTAACTCATGTGCCATCACACCCCGCAATTCACGTTCATTTAATACTTTCATCATACCAACAGTTGCCGCTACCGCTGCATGTTCAGGGTCTCGACCTGTGGCAAAAGCATTGGGCTGCTGTTCATTAATCACGTAAACTTTAGGCATGGGCAATTGCGCATTCTCAGCCAGCTCTTTAACCATGAAATAATAATTGTGAAACTGTATGTTGTCTGAAGTTACTTCTTGCGCGCCGTACATTGTTAATACCGCCTGATCAGAAAACCAATAAGCATAGATATTCATACTGCCTGCAAAAATCAAGGCGATTAACATGCCACTCCCACCGCCAAGCGCCACCCCAACACTAGCAAAAAGAGCCGTAATGGCTGCCATCAAAACAAAGGTTTTAATCCAATTGCCTAACATTGCCCGCTCCTTTCATTTCCCTTTTATTCACCTCTTGTTCATCGTCAAGATGTCGTTGATTGCCATTTTTTTCAAACCCAATTATTTAAAAAATTCTCCCACTTTTACATGATAGCCTTGAATAAACTGCTGTGCGTTTTGTCGTTTTGCACCAGGCATTTGCAACTCTCTAACTTCAAGCAAACCTTCACCAGTTCCAACTTGTATGGTCTCACCGATTTGATTAATTTCTCCTGGCTCAGCGTGACCTTGAACCGCAGTAGCGAACCAAATACGGCAAGTCTCACCTCTAAATAAAGCCGTGGCTACTGGAAAAGGATTAAAGGCACGAACTTGACGAGATAGTTCAATGGCTGTTTTTCCCCAGTCTAGTATTGCCTCTGACTTTTCAACTTTATGCGCATAAGTTACCAGCGCTTCATCCTGCATTTCTGCATCGATTTGTCCAGTTTGTTGCAAAGTCATCATTGCATCAACCATCAGTGCTGCACCCATTTGACTGATGGCGTCATGTAAACTTTGTGTCGTATCTGTCCCCAAAATAGGAATGTGCCCTTTACTAATCATGGCACCAGCATCTAACTTTGGCACTACCTCCATAATCGTGACACCTGTTTCAACATCTCCCGCTAGAATTGCACGATGAATAGGCGCTGCCCCACGCCAACGCGGCAATAAAGAACCATGAATGTTGTAACAACCTTTTTTAGGTATATTCAACACTGTTGTTGGAATAATTAGTCCGTATGCTGCAACAATCATCACATCACATTCAACTGCCGCAATCGCCGCTTGTACCTCGCTTAACTTTAATGATGCAGGTTGATAAACGATTAAACCATGTTGTAACGCTAACTGTTTAACTGGGCTTGCCCGCAGCCTCATCCCACGTCCCGCAGGCCGGTCTGGCTGTGTAAGGACCATTACAATGTCATGTCCAGCTTGAATCAGCGCAACTAGCGCGGGAACAGCGAACTCAGGTGTGCCTGCAAAAATAATCTTCATACCTGATAGCGCTTAATAAGCGTTTCTTTCAACTTCACGGGCTTGTTTAACGAGTTTTTTTCTGATGCGATTGCGTTTAAGCGGCGACAAATACTCAACAAACACTTTACCAAGCAAGTGGTCCATTTCGTGTTGAATACAAATGGCTAACAAACCATCAGCCTCAAGTATAAATTTCTTACCATTCTTGTCTAAGGCTTCAACTTTTACAGTTTCTGCGCGAGTCACAAGCTCATAAACACCAGGCACTGACAGACAACCTTCTTCGTACTCTGTCAGTCCATTTTTTGCAATAATCTTAGGATTGATGAAGACTTGTAAATTGTTCTGCTCTTTTGTCGTGTCAATCACAATCAGCTGAACATGATGGTCAACCTGTGTCGCTGCCAACCCTACCCCTGGGGCTGCATACATGGTTTCTGCCATATCCTCAATCAACTGCTTGATTGCAGCATTAACGTCTACAACAGGCTTAGCTACTGTGTGTAGACGCGGGTCGGGGTAATTTAATATTGTTAAGGTTGCCATATCATTCTATATCTTGCCAAAAAACTTGATTTCTTAATGAATTACATGATAAGTTAAAAGCAACTTCGCGGCTAGACGCCACTCCTTACCGAGATAACTCAATGTACAAACAAAATCTGTATTGGCATATTATAACGCTGCTTGTCTTTACTTGCTCAAGCCTTTGTACTCATGATGCGTTCCTCAGATAGCGTTTACAAGATAATATAGCAATATCATCAAATTACATTCTCAAAATCATCAAAAAATAATAACAAATGGAAACAAAAACCACTGAATCGGATGATGCAAAATTTTGGATTGCCTTGGCCCAAATTCAAGGCTTGGGTAATGCTCACTTGTGCCAATTATTAGCCAAGTTCGGCACACCAGAAAACGTTTTTAATGCTACTTTAAGCCAATTAAAAGAAGTCGTCAGCCCACAATTAGCCGCGACGATTGAACGTGGTGTTGACATTGACCTTGTGCAACCAACGCTAGACTGGCTTAAAAAAGAAGATACTCATTTAATCACCTTAGCTGACAGCACCTATCCGCAACGTTTGTTACAAATCAGCAATCCTCCCGCCATACTCTATGCGATTGGTCAATTGCATTGGCTTAACCATCCATCAATCGCCATGGTCGGCAGTCGCAGTGCAACCCCACAAGGTGAAAAGAACGCAGAAAACTTTGCTGAGAGTCTATGCAATCAAGGTCTATGTGTCATTAGCGGTATGGCATTAGGAATTGACGGCGCAGCGCACAGAGGTGCCTTAAAGAGCAATGGTGGCACAATCGCCGTCGTCGGCACTGGTCTTAATATTGTTTATCCAGCCAAACATAGAGACTTAGCCCATCAAATTGCTGAGCACGGGCTGATTATTTCTGAGTTTGCATTAGGGACACCGTCTATTGCAAACAACTTTCCGCGCCGCAATCGTATTATCAGCGGCTTAAGCTTAGGTTGTTTAGTGGTTGAGGCAAACCTAACCAGTGGGTCAATGATTACTGCACGCTTAGCAACTGAACAAGGTCGTGAAGTGTTTGCAATTCCAGGCTCCATTCATTCACCTGTCTCCAAAGGTTGCCACCAACTAATCAAGCAAGGGGCAAAATTAGTTGAAAATGCTAACGACATTTTAGAAGAAATCAATCATTTACTCCCAAGACAATATCCCATTAAAACAGAACGTGGTTATGAAACACCTAAAGAAATAGATACGCTGTTAGCTGCCATGGGCTTTGACCCAATCAGTTTTGAGGCTCTGCTTGAGATTTCAGGATTGACGACTGAAGCACTTTCGTCCATGCTTATGCTACTGGAGCTGGAAGGCAAACTAGCAACCCTAGCAGGCGGCAATTATCAACGCTTAATTTAGTGAGGAAACAATATGTTTGATGTATTAGTGTTTATGTTCAAAAACTACTTTACTAACCAAGCACTGCTAGACGATGTAAGCATGGAGCAAGAGCTTTCTGAAGCAGGATTCGAACAGGACGATATTTTAGATGCTTTTGATTGGTTTCAAGAAATGAAGTCGATGCTTAGTGAACCAGCATTTGATTATGCGCACGACAAAACGGCCATTCGTGTTTTCACAGCCAATGAAACTAAAAAGATTGATACTGAAAGCCTTGGATTTTTAATCTTCTTACAACAAGCTAATGTTATCAATGATGTTGAACGTGATTTAATCATTGACCGTGCGATGGCACTTAATACTAGCAACCTAGGCATCGAAGAGACACGCTGGATTACGATGATGGCTTTATGGAGTCAAGGTCGTGACAATGACTTTTCTTTTGTTGAAGATGCTTTATTCAACCCGCGTGGCCTGACATTACAATAAAACAGCTCTACCAATAGTGTTAACCTTGTGATGCATTAACATTATTGATAATTTTAGTGATGATATCCGCCTGATTTAATGTATAAAAGTGAAGGCTGGGCACTCCCGCTAATAACAGCTTCTCGCAAAGCTCGCTCACAACATCCGTTCCAAAGGCACGCAAAGAAGCCAAATCATCACCATAAGCTTCCAAACGCAAACGTAACCAACGTGGGATTTCTGCACCACAAATGCCTGAAAAACGAGCTAATTGCGTGTAATTATAAATCGGCATAATACCAGGCACGATAGCGGTCCTAATTCCTGCTTTGTAACAACTATCCAAAAACTGAAAATAAGCATCAACATTGTAAAAGTATTGCGTAATTGCTGAATTAGCGCCAGCGTCGACTTTACGCTTAAAGTGATCAATATCTTTAGCTGCCGATAAGGCTTCTGGATGAAACTCAGGATACGCAGCGACTTCTATATGAAACCAGTCCCCCGTCTCTTGACGGATAAAAGACACCAAATCAACTGCATATTTGAAATCACCAGTACTGACTTCGCCTGACGGCACATCACCGCGTAAAACGACTAATCGCTTGATCGCTTTATCTTGATAGGCTTTTAGTAGGGCAGAAATCTCAGCTTTACTAGATGAAATACAAGAAATATGGGGTGCAGCTTGATAGCCTTCATCTTGAATTTCAAATACGGTCTCCATGGTGCGGTCACGCGTAGAACCTCCAGCGCCAAAAGTGACCGAGAAAAATTCTGGTTTAAATACAGATAGTTTTTGGCGCGTTTCGCGTAAATTAGCGATACCATCCGCTGTTTTTGGCGGAAAGAATTCAAAACTTAATTCTGTGTTTTTCATATTTATACTCAACCAAACGTCTTTGCGACACTTTTCTATAAAACAAACTGACTAAGCCCAAAACAATCAACACTCATGTCAACTTAGCATTTCATACTCTGGTAGTGATCATGAAGATTAGAGATAAAGTGTAGCTGCTCAGCTAAGCAAACACTTCATCTCTAACTTAATCATGCAGAGCGATTGATTAATAACGGTAAGTCTCTGGTTTGTAGGGACCTTTGACGTCTACACCAATATAATCTGCTTGCTCTTTTGTTAATTCAGTTAATTCAGCATTAAGCGTTTTTAATTGCAAACGCGCTACTTTTTCATCTAAATGTTTAGGCAACACATAAACACCTACTGGATAATCATCAGTTTTTGTAAATAACTCAATTTGCGCAATCGTTTGATTTGCAAAACTTGAGCTCATTACATAACTTGGATGGCCCGTACCGCAACCTAAGTTCACTAAACGACCTTTAGCCAACAAGATAATACGTTTACCATCTGGGAAAATAACATGATCAACTTGCGGTTTAATTTCTTCCCAATCGTATTTTTCTAATGAAGTGACATCAATCTCATTATCGAAGTGACCGATATTAGACACAATCGCTTGGTCTTTCATTTTAACCATATGGTCATGCGTAATCACATGATAGTTACCCGTTGTCGTCACAAAAATATCGGCATGCTCACAAGCGTAATCCATTGTCACAACGCGATAACCTTCCATCGCAGCCTGCAATGCACAAATTGGATCAATTTCTGTTACCCAAACCTGCGCTGATAAAGCACGTAAAGCTTGTGCAGAACCTTTACCCACATCACCATAACCAATCACCACAGCGACTTTGCCAGCAATCATCACGTCCGTTGCGCGTTTAATCGCATCAACCAATGATTCGCGGCAGCCGTATAAATTATCAAACTTAGATTTTGTTACTGAATCATTGACGTTAATCGCAGGAAAAGCTAATTTACCTTCTTTATGCATTTGGTATAAACGATGCACGCCAGTCGTGGTTTCTTCAGTCACGCCCTTGATTTGCGCTAGACGCGTTGAATACCAAGTTGGATTAACTTTAAGCTTTTCTTTAATCGCGTTGAATAAACAGACTTCTTCCTCTGAACTTGGATTAGCAACAACTGATAAGTCTTTTTCAGCACGCGTACCAAGATGAAGCAGTAATGTTGCATCGCCACCATCATCTAAAATCATGTTTGAATAACCGCCATCGGTCCATTCAAAAATGCGGTGAGTGTAATCCCAGTAGTCTTCCAATGTTTCACCTTTAACAGCAAACACTGGTGTACCACCAGCAGCAATAGCCGCAGCAGCATGGTCTTGAGTTGAGTAGATATTACAAGACGCCCAACGTACTTCTGCGCCAAGGTCTTTAAGCGTTTCAATCAGCACAGCTGTTTGAATGGTCATATGAAGCGAACCAGTGATACGCGCGCCTTTAAGTGGTTGCGAATTTGCAAATTCCTCACGAATAGCCATTAACCCTGGCATTTCGGTTTCGGCAATGGCAATTTCTTTACGACCAAAAGCGGCTAAATTAATGTCCGCAATAACATAGTCTTTGATATCAGCTACAGTATTCATATTCTTCCTTTAATAAATGAAAACTGAGCAAGGAAATACATTGTTGGAAGCAAACGCTCACCTTTTATATTCCGTGCTCGCACAGTAAAAAGTGAACGCAGTTAACACATCTCTGAGCCTGGGAGCATGGGAATACTCTCGCAACGTTCCTCAGAAGTCAGGCATTATATCGTTAAAACAATAATTTGCAAAAATTAGGACAGCTCTGTCTTCTCATCGTTCATCCATCATCAACCTTAAGTCTTTAGCGCATAACAGCTATCTACCGTTCATGCCCAACATCAATGCCTTTATCTGTGTCAATTGATTACTTTGATACGACTATTTATCATTGGTTAATGATTGGTCAGCTGAGCAATTAAATAGTAACTGTTATTAACCCCCTTACTTTCTTCATATATTCTTTAATTGTTGGTTGATACAGCCCAAAAAAAGAGGACATAAATGTCCTCTTTTAAATCAAATCAATCAGGATTTAAATACCAGCAGCCGCCTTTAAAGCAGCTGCTTTGTCCGTCGCTTCCCAAGTAAACTCTGGTTCATCACGGCCAAAGTGTCCATAAGCAGCTGTTTTTGCATAAATAGGTCGTAATAAATCTAACATTTGAACAATCCCTTTTGGTCGTAAATCAAAATGTTCCCGTACTAATTTGGTTAATTGCTCATCTGAGATCTTACCTGTGCCGTAGGTATCCACCATAATCGAGGTTGGTTGCGCTACCCCAATCGCATAGCTGACTTGCACCATACATTTATCTGCCAATCCAGCAGCAACAATATTTTTAGCCACATACCGGCCAGCATAAGCTGCGGAACGATCTACTTTTGAAGGATCTTTACCTGAAAACGCACCGCCACCATGAGGCGCGGCGCCACCGTAGGTGTCAACAATAATTTTACGACCAGTTAAACCACAATCTCCTTGCGGACCACCAATCACAAAACGACCCGTTGGATTCACCAAGTATTTGATTTCACCCTTGATTAACTCTTGCGGCAACATTGGTTTAATTATTTTCTCGATTGTTGCTTCGCGAATATCTGCTAATGTCATTTCTGGTTTATGTTGGGTTGACACCAAAACAGTGTCAATTTTGAACGGCTTTCCATCCACATATTGCACGGTTACTTGGGCTTTTGCATCTGGCAACAACCAAGGCAAACTTCCATCTTTACGTACCTGAGCTTGACGTTCCATAATGCGGTGACTAAGCCAAATCGGTAACGGCATCAATTGCGGCGTTTCATTCACTGCATAACCAAACATCAAACCTTGGTCACCCGCACCTTGATCTAAAGGGTCATCGTTCGCGTTATCAACCCCTTGGGCAATATCCGGCGATTGCTTGTCATAGGCAACCAATACGGCACAGCTTTTGTAATCAATACCATAATCACCATTGTCATAACCAATCCGCTTTACTGCATCACGCGCCACTTTAATGTAATCGACATTGGCAGTTGTGGTAATTTCGCCAGCTAATACAATCAAGCCAGTATTGGCTAAAGTTTCTGCTGCCACACGTGCAGTTGGGTCTTGCTTTAAAATAGCATCTAAAATACTATCGGAAACCTGATCAGCTAATTTATCAGGGTGGCCTTCAGAAACAGATTCTGAAGTGAAAAGAAATTCATTCATTTATGCGCCTTGAAATATAAAAAAGTTACAAAGATGAAATGAAGCGCCCACTAAAGGCTAAAGCGAGCGCATCAAAGCAACGAAAGCGCATTATATTTGATAATCAGTTTTAGCTATAGCAAAATTTTGCTGTCTCCATATATCGCAAAACATGCTTATAAAGTATTATCAGAAGCATGAAACTTAACTTTACAAAAATGCAGGGCGCAGGCAATGATTTTGTCGTCGTTGATGGCTATACAAAACCTGTGCAATTAAGCAGTACTCAAATTCAACAGATTGCAAACCGCTTTTTTGGGGTGGGTTGTGACCAATTACTCATCGTTGAGAAAACAGCTACACCTGATGTGGACTTTCGTTATCGCATTTTTAATGCCGATGGCAGTGAAGTACAACAATGCGGGAATGGCGCACGTTGCTTTGTTCGCTTTGTTGTTGATAAAGGACTGACCAACAAAGAATCCATTAAAGTAGAGACGGCAAGCGGCATAATCACTTTAATGTTAGAAGAAAATGGTCAAGTCACCGTGAATATGGGCCCTCCCAACTTTGACCCTCAATCACTACCTTTCTTAAGGGAAACACAAGCTTTGCAATATTCACTGGCGCTAAAAGAAACAGCGATTAATATCTCGGCTGTTTCTATGGGCAACCCGCATGCAGTAGTAGTAGTGGATGACGTTAACACGGCGCCTGTCGTTGAAATAGGGGCCGAAATTGAATCTCACCCCCATTTTCCGCAACACGTTAATGCTGGGTTTATGCAAGTCATCCATCCACATGAAATCAAATTACGCGTTTACGAACGTGGTAGCGGCGAAACTTTAGCCTGCGGCACAGGCGCCTGTGCTGCTGTTGTGAGTGGTATACAATTAAACCTTCTCAGATCACCTGTATTAGTCAATATGCGCGGTGGACAACTCAACATTACTTGGACTAACGCAAGCTCACCAGTCATGATGACAGGTCCTGCAACGATTGTTTTTGAAGGTGAAATAGAAATATAAACATTCCAATTTTAGGATTATCCATGCAAGAAAATGAAATCGCAGACTATTTAAGAACCAATCCGCAGTTTTTTGAGCAACATGCGAGCTTGCTCGCTGATCTTCATCTGCCTAGCCCACATGGTGACGGCGCTATCTCGCTTGCTGAACGGCAACAATTAGCTCAGCGCGACAAAATTACTGCCTTAGAAGAGCGTTATGCTGAACTGGTCCTTAATGCTCAAGAAAACGAAAAGATTAGCAATAAATTACATCAGTTTTTTCTGCATTTACAAAAAGCGAAAAACTTTGACGCCCTAGAACAGTTAATTAGTCATAACTTAGCTGAAGACTTCAATATCACAGATACTGCATTACGCATTTGGGCAAATCCAACAAATCAAAATGATGGCAATAATCTTGTTTTCTCAGGCGTGCCAGAATCGGTCCAACACTGGATAAGCGATATTCATCCTGTCTATTGCGGCCATCCGCCTACAAACATCGATATGGATGGTTGGTTTATGATTCCAGCCAAATCGATAGCAATATTGCCACTTAAAAACCAATCTGTTTATGGTTATTTAGGCCTAGCCAGCGACCAAGAGAATCGATTTTTCTTTGGCATGGGTACTGACTTTTTACAAAAACTCGGCGAGCATATTAGTGCTGCACTTTTTCGTCATATCCAAGAATAACTATTCTATAGTTTGATACGATTGAGTAATAATGTGGAATTATTAACAGCATATCTGCAATTTTTAAACGTTGAACGTGGCTTAAGCCCACTTACAAGAGAAAATTACACACGAGATATCCACCAACTCTTGCTACTGAACAAGGACATTAGTCTACACCATGTGCAAAGCAGTCATATCCGGCGGCATATTGCTACTTTACATGGTAAAGGAATGGGTGGTAAAAGCATCGCTCGCATGCTATCTAGTTGGCGTGGCTTTTTTGATTACCTTATTCAGCGTCATGGCTACACCAATAATCCTGCTAAGGGCTTACGCGCTCCAAAATCAGCTAAATGCTTACCGCATGCGCTTTCAATTGAACAAGCCATTAAACTGGTTGAGGTGAATGCACAAGACCTACTCAGCGTACGTGACCATGCGATTTTAGAATTGTTCTATTCATCAGGCTTGCGATTAAGCGAACTCATCAACCTCAACACAGACCATCTTGATTTTACTGAAGGCACAATCACGGTCACGGGAAAAGGTAATAAGACCCGTGTTGTACCTTGCGGTCAGCATGCCATTAGCGCCATGCAAAGGTGGCTAAACCAACGAAGCAACTTACTGAATCATAGCCTAACACAAAAAGCTGTATTCATAGGCAAACAAGGTAAGCGCATGAGCGCACGCAATATTCAATATCGGCTAAAAAATTGGGCCATCAAACAAGGGCTAGACTCCTCTATCCATCCTCACATGTTAAGGCACAGTTTTGCCTCACATGTGTTGCAATCAAGTGGCGATTTACGCGCAGTACAAGAAATGTTGGGACATGCTAATATCAGCACCACACAAGTTTATACGCATTTAGATTATCAACATTTGACTAAAGTGTATGACATAGCTCACCCCAGAGCAAAGAAAAAATAAGGTCTGCTACGCAAGTGACACGTGATGAAAAATACGATAAACCGCAACTAAGTCATGGTTTTTATGTCAGACGAATTATGGCAAAATACACACAATATTAATTCATCATAATTAACTATTTACAACAGAGGATCAACATGGAACACACACTACCAGCGCTGCCTTACCCGCAAGATGCTTTAGCTCCACATCTTTCGGCAGAAACTTTAGAATTTCACTACGGTAAACATCATAATGCTTACGTTGGAAACTTGAACAAATTAATCGTTGGCACTGAGTTTGAAAGCGCAGCATTAGAAGACATCATCAAAAAAGCAGCTGGTGGTGTTTATAACAACGCTGCACAAATTTGGAACCACACTTTCTTTTGGAACTGTATGAAGCCAAACGGTGGCGCAGCACCAACTGGCGCACTAGCCGATGCTATCAATGCAAAATGGGGTTCATACGATGCCTTTAAAACAGCTTTTCAAGCATCAGCTGTTGGCAACTTTGGTTCTGGTTGGACATGGCTAGTTAAAAAAGCAGATGGCTCAGTTGATATCGTTAATATGGGTGCTGCAGGCACACCATTAACAACAGCAGATACTGCATTACTTTGTATCGACGTATGGGAACACGCTTACTATATCGATTATCGCAATGCACGTCCTAAGTTCGTAGAAACGTTTTTAACTAGCTTAGTCAACTGGGATTTTGCAAGCGCAAATTTCACAGCATAATCACTTCATTCAAAAGCCAAGCACACTTGCTTGGCTTTTTTGTGCTTTTCAAGGTCAATTATTCCAGCGGAACAAGCTATCAAGACCAAGCAAGGCAGTGTCACTTAGACGCTATTATTAAAAAATAATGTTAGTATAAATTCATGTTGCAACGATTCCTGATTCATTTAAGTTTCATTTTACTATTTGCTTTAACGCAAATGGGCGTCGCTACACATGAAATTAGTCACTTAACGGATGTTAATCCACCACACCAGCAAGACAAAAGTAAGCACGAAAGTCAATGTGAACAATGCCTTAGTTATAGCCATGCGGCCACAGCCAATGTCACCCCTACTTTTACTTTCAGTATAGCCGCAACTGAGCATCTTTTTAGTGCGCCTGTCTTTACTCGCTCTTTATCTGTACACCCTGTTTTTTATAGTGCTCGCGCACCGCCAAACACCTCACCAACTTAGCCAGACACACGCATACAGCAAACTTGTGATGTGCGTTTTTATTGATTATCTTGTGAGGATTACCCCATGTTGTCTTTTGGACTATTGTCGCGCTCACCTGCGACACGGCCTGCTTTGCAGCAAAGCAGTCTTTTTCTTACCATCACCGCTGCTTTAGCTAATGGCTTATTTATCAGCACATCAAGCTTTGCGGCAGAGCACTCTATTGACATTGCTCCAGTAGCTGTTACTGGCAATCCTTTAGGTGTTGCTTCAGACCAATTAATCGTTCCTGTCTCTGTCTTAAACGGACGCGAGCTGAGTTTGCGACGCGAAAGCACGCTAGGTGAAACTTTAAATGGCATTCCAGGCGTCACTGCAACACAATTTGGCCCTAATGCCTCAAGACCTGTGATTCGTGGTTTAGATGCTGAACGAGTCAAAATCATGCAAAATGGCATAGGTGTTTTAGATGCGTCTAGTCTGAGTTTTGACCATGCTGTTGGCATTGACCCGCTTATTATTGAGCAAATTGATGTGGTTCGCGGACCTGCTGCTTTGCTCTATGGTGGCAGTGCTGTTGGCGGTGTGGTTAATGCCATTGACCACCGCATCCCAACAGAGCCTGTTGAAGGGTTAATTGGCCGTGCTGAATCCCGCTTTGGCGGCGCCAATGATGAGCGCAACGGAGTAGCAGTGATTGATATTGGCAATGGAAGATTGGCCATTCATGCCGATGCCTATAAACGTAAAACAAATGATTTAAGCATTCCTGGCTTTGCAGTTTCAAACAGAAAAAATGCAGCAGATGGGACCGTGCGTGAAAATCGAGGCCGATTAGTCAACAGCGGAGCACAAAGCGACGGTGGCGCGCTGGGAGCGGCGATTACTTTAGATAATGGCTATATCGGCACATCATTTTCAACTCTGAATAACAACTATGGCGTTGTAGCAGAAAAAGATGTCCGCATCGATATGACAAGTAACCGCTGGGATATTGCTAGCGAATTAACCGACTTAAGCCACGTTTTTCATCGAGTCAAAATTCGTTTAAGCTATACTGACTATCACCATCAAGAACTAGAAGGTAGCAACGTAGGTACCACGTTTAAAAACCGTGGGATTTCTGGTAGTTTTGAGGCGGGTCATACGCCTGTTGGCGGCCTCAATGGTGTCATTGGCTATCAGTTTAGTAATACGAATTTTGAAGCAATCGGCGATGAAGCTTTTGTCCCAAATGTAAATACGCAAGATAAAGCGCTCTATTTCTATGAAGAAATACCAGTCACATCAAGTCGCCACCAATCGCATAAAATCACCTTTGGTGGTCGATTTGGTCATACCAAAGTCGACGCTAAGAGTAGCGCAATTTTGGGGGCGGCGCAAAACAATGGATTTAATCCCAATAGCTTTGCCCTAGGCGGCTTATACCAGTTTAACCCTCAATGGTCGCTCGCCAGTAATCTTTCCCACAATGAACGAGCACCTAGTTACTTTGAGTTATACGCTAATGGTCAGCACGTTGCTACTGGTCAGTTTGAAGTAGGTAATCGCAACTTTGGTTTAGAGAAATCTAACGGTATTGATGCGCAACTACGGTGGAATAATGGTAAACACACCTTCAATTTTGGTGCTTATTACACGCGTTTCCAAAACTTTATCGGTTTATTTGATTCAGGAAACATTGATCTTGCATCAGGCTTACCGATTGCCAATTTTCAAACCGTGCCCGCTACTTTTAAAGGCTTAGAGGCAGAAGGAAAATTCACCATATCCGACCAAGCTCAGCTGTTGGTTCGTGGTGATTATATCCATGCTAAAAATGATAGAAGCAATGATTATCTACCTCGCATTTCACCTTTACGTTTAGGGTCGACCTTGGTGTATCAACGTCAACAATGGAACGCTAAATTGGATGTGTTGCATGCTTTTAATCAAAACAATACCGCAAACAAAGAGTTAGCTACGGATGGTTATACCAATGTGAGCGCAATGATTGCTTATAAATTACCTAGCAAAGTGCACATTGAATTGTTTGCAAAGGCGAATAACCTGCTCAATCAGGAAATACGAGAGCATGCCTCGTTTCTAAAGGATATCTCACCTGCTGGTGAGCGCGCCATCATCATCGGCGCTAGAGCTGATTTTTAACGGTGATGCTTCAAGAAAAAAGCCAGCTGATGCTGGCTTTTTTATGTCAGCAGAATCAAGCCCCAAGTCATCACAACATTACTTAATGCTACAAACACAGCCGCACTGCCAATATCTTTAGCACGTTTGGCTAAAGCATGCCATTCTATCGACACCAAATCAACGACCGCCTCAACAGCAGAATTAAGCAACTCAACAATAAGCACTAAAAATACACTACCAATCATCAACACGCGATGCAAGGCTTCAGACTCTAAAAACAGCGCCATTGGAATCAAAACAACAGCTAAGAAAACCTCTTGCCTAAAAGCATCTTCATGATGGAAGGCGGCTTTAAAACCTTCTACAGAATACCCAAATGCATTCATTAGCCGACGCAAGCCTGTTTTACCTTTAAAAGGACTTTCTTCATGGTCTCTTGTGTTTGAATGTGTATCGCTCATCGATTTATCACCAAAAAATGTTCATGGAATTTTAACATGCGTTATCATGTTGTTTTATGAAATCATTTAATTAGTAAAGGTTCCAAACATGGCAAGAATGGTGAATTGCGTCAAACTGGGTAAAGAAGCAGAGGGCATGGACTTCCCACCCTACCCAGGTGAATTAGGCAAGCGAATTTATCTAGAAATTTCTAAGGAAGCTTGGGCCGCTTGGTTGAAGCAACAAACGATGTTGGTTAACGAGAACCGCTTAAGCCTAGCAGACCCTACCGCACGTCAATACTTAAAAGAGCAAACCGAAAAATATTTCTTTGGTGATGGTGCTGATGTTGCAGAAGGTTATGTGCCAGAAAAAAAATAACAACATAAGCTTTTAATGAAAAAAGCTATCCTCACCATCGTTGCTATTTTTATGTTTCAGCACTTTATGTAGTGCTGATAATTATATTGACGCAAAGCCAGCAGAGAAAGTTAAAATCCGACATCATCATGTCGTTTTATATGCAACTTCATGGTGTGGTTACTGCAAAAAAACCAGAGCATTCTTAGCTGAAAATAACATCCAATACACAGAGTACGATATCGAAACCTCCACGCACGGCCGGGATGAGCACCGCGCATTAGGTGGAAGTGGTGTACCAGTAATGGATCTTAAAGGCGATGTAGTGCATGGTTATAATACTCGCAAAATGCGTAAAATCTTCGAAGCTCTTGATTTGATGTGATGCATTGACCAACCAGTTTAATTGCACATCTGTTAATTAAGCCAATAAAAAACCCGCAAACTGCGGGTTTTTTATGCAATCTGCTTACGATGATTTTGTGTAAGTTTTCACACCTTCAGCCGTCGCTAATAACAAGATATCTGCTGGACGTGCTGCAAACAAACCATTGGTCACAACACCTACAATTTGATTCACTTTTGCCTCAAAATCAACAGGGTCACTAATCGTCAAATTGTGCACATCTAAAATAAGATTGCCGTTATCGGTTGTGAAATCACGCAATTTCGGTTGACCGCCTAATTTGACCAGCTCGCGCGCAACTTGTGAACGCGCCATTGGCAACACCTCTACTGGCAACGGAAACTTGCCTAATACTGGCACATACTTTGTTTCATCACAGATACAAATAAACTGCTTAGCCACTGCCGCAACAATTTTCTCACGGGTTAACGCACCACCACCGCCTTTTAACATATGCATATGCTCAGTAATTTCATCCGCACCATCGACATAAATATCCATGCCATCAACATTGTTCAAATCAAACACCTCAATACCATGCCCACGTAAGCGCTCAGCTGTCGCTTCAGAGCTAGCTACTGCACCTTCAATTTTGTGTTTTACTTTTGCTAACTCTTCAATAAAGTAGTTCGCTGTTGAGCCTGTGCCCACACCAATAATACCTTCTTTGACGTATTCAACCGCGGCTTTAGCCACTTGTTGTTTTAATTCATCTTGCGTATATGCCATTTTAAGTTAATCCTTAACAAAGTCTTTATAATGTAACCAAAGTATAACTATACACTGCTCGGCAAAATTTAAATATGGCAAACCCAACCTTAAAAGATTACCTCAATAAAATCGAAAACTCGCACGTTTACGATGTGGCAATCAACACGCCACTCGATTTGCAGCCAATTTTATCTTCACGTTTAAATAATCGCGTCTTGCTCAAACGTGAAGATATGCAGCCCGTATTTTCATTTAAACTTCGCGGTGCGTACAATAAAATGGCACACCTATCAGCCAAGCAACTTAGTCGAGGCGTCATCGCTGCCAGCGCGGGCAACCATGCACAAGGGGTAGCGCTCGCAGCGCAAAAACTGAATTGTCGTGCAGTGATTGTGATGCCAACCACGACACCTCAGATTAAAATTAATGCTGTAAAAAGTCGTGGTGCTGAAGTAGTCCTTGTTGGCGATAGCTATTCAGATGCTTACCTACATGCTTTGCAACTAGAGCAATCCGAGCAACTTACTTTTGTTCACCCGTATGACGACCCAGACATCATAGCTGGCCAGGGCACAATAGGCATGGAAATTTTAAACGCGCATCCTGAGCCAATAGCAGCGATTTTTTGCTGTGTTGGCGGTGGCGGCTTAGTGGCAGGCATCGCCGCCTACATCAAAGCCAAACGACCAGAAATAAAAATTATAGGCGTTGAGGCAAAAGGTGCAGAAGCCATGACACTATCATTAAAGACAGGTAATCGTGTCACCTTAGAGCAAGTTGGTTTATTTGCTGATGGCGCTGCTGTCAAGCAAGTAGGCGCATACACATTTGATTTATGTCAGCAATATGTCGATGAAATGATTGTGGTTGATAATGATGCCATTTGCGCCGCCATCAAAGATGTGTTTGAAGATACGCGTAGCATCTTAGAACCAGCGGGCGCGCTCGCTACGGCTGGAATTAAAGCGTATGTTGAACGCGAAGGCATTCATAATAAAACCCTGATTGGCATCGCATCTGGCGCCAATATGAACTTTGACCGCTTGCGCTTTATTGCAGAACGAGCTGAGATTGGGGAAAAGCGTGAAGCCGTTTTGGCCGTGACTATTCCAGAAAAGCCAGGTGCTTTTAAAGCTTTTTGTCGCCTATTGGGTGACCACAACATCACCGAATTTAACTATCGCTACTCAAACAAAACTGAAGCCCATATCTATGTTGGCATCGCAGTGCATGATGCATTGGAGACAGCGGCTTTAGTTGCAGCATTACAAGCAGAGCAACTGCCTACAATTGATTTGACTGATAATGAAATGGCTAAACTACACTGTCGCCATTTAGTGGGTGGCCATGCACCCTTAGCAGTCCATGAGATGGTATATCGATTTGAGTTTCCAGAAAAACCTCATGCCCTGATGAATTTTTTAGATAAAATGGAGCATGACTGGAACATAAGCTTATTTCATTATCGTAATCACGGCGCCGATTTTGGTCGCGTATTAGTCGGCATGGAAGTCCCTCCTGATGAATTTAATGATTTTACTGATTTCCTAAATCGCCTTGGCTATCCATACTGGAATGAAACAGAGAATCCTGCTTACGAACTATTCTTGAGCTAATGGTCATGGTGGCTGTTTATAACCAGCAATTTGGTTAAATTAACCATCCTATGCCGTAAGCATATTTTAACTCTTTGTTTAATTGAGCTAAAATGAACTTTATAATCAAGCACAGTTCTTGCATGATTTTACTAAACTACATCAAAATATTAATACTAACTAGACCAACCCTTGGAGAGAATCAATGAGAGTAATACCAATAATGAATACAACACGTGTCCGCTTGCTGATACTAGCACTTATCGTTGGCATCACTGGCTGCGGCCAAGAAAAAGTAGTAGAAGAACAAGCCAATGAAACGAGCAATACAGAAACAATGCAAACGACATCCAACGGTTTTGCCTATGTTACCAGCCAAAAATCGAATACTGCTGGTGTCAGTGTCATTGACCTTGCCACCATGGAAGTTGTTAAGACATTCGACCTAAAAGCAGAAGGCCCACGCGGACTAGGCATTACTGATGATGGCTCAAAACTCATTGTTGCCACTCGCGAGAATTCAAGTATTTCAGTGATGGACACTGCAACTGGTGAACTACTCCAACAAATTGAAGTAGGTAAGAATCCTGAATTTGTTCGCGTAAGAGGCAATTTTGTCTTTATTTCTTCTGAACCAAGTGCAGTAGGCGGACCACCACCAAAACCAGGCACAGCAGAAGAGGAAGATGATGATGATGATGACGAAAAAATACCTGCACGCATTGCGATTGTCGACTTAGCTAAGGGTGAAAAGATTCGTGAGATTGTTGGCGGCCCAGAAACAGAAGGGATTGAATTCTCAGCTGACGGCAAAGAAATGGTGATTACTAACGAGGCCGACAACACCATCACCGTGCACAATATCGAAACAGGCGAGTTAATCAAAACCATTCTAACCCACCAATACGGTGACCGCCCTCGCGGGATTAAAATCTCACCAGATGGGCAAACTTACGTCGCAACGCTTGAATATGGTAATAAGTTTATGGTGCTAGATAAAAACTTCAACTTCTTACGCACAGTCGATACTGGCAAAGTCCCTTACGGCGTTTCTTTCGATGCCTCTGGCGAATATATTTATGTAGCAGCCAACAAAGAAAAAGCCTTACAAGTGTTTGATGCAAAAAGTTACGAAAAAGTTAAAGATATTCCAATAGGCGATCGTTGCTGGCACTTTAGCTTCACACCAGATGATAAACAGCTTTTATTGGCCTGTGGCAAATCTGATGCTATCTTTGTGATTGATACTGAAAAACAAACTGTTACCAAAGAAATTCCAGTCACTGATATGCCTTGGGGCGTTGTTACATACCCTAAATCTATGGGCAGTTTAGACACTAAGCTTTAAGCCAGTTAGCCAATTAAAAGCCTCGCAATGCGAGGCTTTTTTATCACAGCTCTCTATGCTAATTTCCATCAAGTGCACACATTAGCCTTTTTCTTCTATTAAACAATTATATTTTATATATATGCTGCAATTTCTTTTGGTATGATCAAGAGAATTCATTTGTTTAGGAAAAAAACATGGCGCGCAACGTATTAGGCACCAATTTACAAGTTTGTGGACTATCACCCCTGACAGGATTTACCCGAAATGGCTGCTGCGATACAGGGCCTGAAGATTTAGGTAGCCATACTGTTTGCGTCCAAGTCACTGATGAGTTCCTCGCCTTTTCTAAATCGCAAGGCAATGACTTAAGCACGCCCCGCCCTGAATATGCCTTTGATGGACTACAAGCAGGCGATCGATGGTGTGTTTGCGCTACCCGCTGGCTAGAAGCGAGCGAGGCTGGTTTCGCCCCGCCTGTGATTCTAGAAGCCAGTCACGAAAAATGCTTAGCGCTTGTCAGCTTAGCTGACTTGAAATACCACGAATTACGCTGAATAAAGCATGAATTAAAGAAGTCTAAATCTAAAACGGGAAAACGCGTAAGCTTACTTAAAGAAGCTACAGCAAACGCTAAAACCAGAAATTCTATTTGCTCTGGTGTTGCCTGGGCCGTTAATCCTGAACCAAATAAGTTCAGGTGGTAACAACCTAAAGCGCATTAGGTTCGCTCACTAGGGCTACTTAAAAGTAATCCCAACTTAGAGCGATCGCACCGCAACTTGATGAGCTGAAACCTATAACAAAGACTAGTTCAAGGAATATTAGACCCAAGCAACACCAGAGAAAACGTAACTATGAAAAGATATGACAGGGAAAAGTTGTTTTAGTTTATTACAATAACTGATTTTGTTCTGCGATGGCTTCATCAAGCTGATTGTGCATAGCATTAATCCTACGCTTATAATCACCAATATCAATATCACCATTTTTGGTATTCAAGACTTCGTGTGCAAGATTCAAGGCAGCCATCATTGCAATCCGTTCCACGCCAACTATTTTGCCAGAATCACGGATATCGCGCATTTTTTTATCTAAATAAGCAACTGCATCCATTAAGCCTTGACGCGCTTCATCTGTACAAGCAACTGAAAACTCACGCCCCATGATTTGCACATCGACTGACTTTGCTATTGATTTTTCGGCAGTCATGCTGACTCTTCACCTTGAGGTAGTTTTTCCAACAAGCCTTCCAGCTTGACACTAGCAATCGCCATTTTATTCTTCAACACATCTGATTTTTCTCGCAATTGCATGTTTTCTGCACGTAAAGAGCCAATCAAAGCAATCAACTTTGCTAGTTTTTCTTCTAAAGCTTTTATGTCAGCATCCATCCGACCACTATAATTGAGAAAAGTTATATTAGTCAATAGCTAACAAGCGTTACTCAAAGTAAATTGATATATTTACGTCAGGTGTTGTTTTCAAGATTAGATTGTCTTTTGGTTCAAATTGCTTATAATCATAGCAGTTGTCAGGTGTCTTGTTGCTTTTTAAGTGACAAGATGAAACTGGGAAATAGGTGCGTTAATCTTTATTTAATTAATCCTATGCTGCCCCCGCAACGGTAAGTGAGTCTTTACTTCATTGGTTTGCATATTGCCACTGAGCGCATCGCTTGGGAAGGCGCAACACCCAATCTCACAAGCCCGGAGACCGGCCTCGCAACAATCAGCCTAACATTAGGCGCGCTAGGAAATACCGCGGGGTGTCGGTCATCAAAGTTGACATATAGCTTCAAGCTATATGCTTTTTTGTCTTTTACCCTGCTCTATTCCTTAGTTTTAACCGCATGCGGGGTCGCATGCTTAAGGGGAAAGATAATGAAAAAAACAATCATCGCCAGTCT
>JAFMCM010000058.1 GCA_017857755.1 Methylophilaceae bacterium
TTTTTTTGCGATGCTGGATGGCGATTGGGTGTTGTTGTGCTGTTGATTGAGCGAGGGATTGGATCGTGGTGACTCGTTCGGTGACGGTGTCACGCGCTTTATGGTGGGTTGGTTAACAGTATCCGCTTAACGGGCGAAGCCAGCGCGCGGAGATGATTAATCCCATTCATTTGGGATGGCGTTAAAGCATTAGCGGAAACGTCTAAAAGAGCCCGTGACAACGCCCCATATTTCAAATTGCATCCCTTCTTGGATATCGATAGGGGTGTATTGGCCGGATGCGTTGGCAGGTAATAAGCGTGGGTTGCCGTTTTTTTGTCTAGATAGTGTTTTGATGGTAAATTCACCATCAATCACGGCTAAGACAATGTCGCCAATGACGGGTGTTTTAGAACGATCGACTACTGCTTTGTCGTGTGGCATTAAGCCTGTTTCTATCATCGATTCGCCTTGTATGGAGACAAAGAAGGTGGCGTCGGCTTGGTCGATTAAAAATTCGCTTGGGTCTAGGCGTTTTTCAATGTGATCATCGGCAGGTGATGGAAAACCTGCGGCAACTCTGGTGTTATAGAGGTTGAGATAAACTGGTTTTGCTGTTAGTTTGGGTTGTATGTGTTCGCCTACCGTATCGAGGTTGGTGTTTAGTTGTCGGGTGTTTTGCTTGTTGGCATAGGCTGTTAAAAAATGACTAATCACGGATTTTTGACTTTCTGGTACGCGCATAACGGTTGTGGTTTCTTGATAAATGCCTGAGCCAGGTTTGCGACCAGCGCCAACGCGTTTACCACCTGATTGATTTGATTTTCCGACCATTTGAATATAGTAACATCATTCAAATAAAATAAACCAGTTTGATGGATGAATATTTTGTTGTGATGGTCTGCTGGTCATGGAGGGGGTGGGTTTTGTGTACGCTTTTGTTGATCGTGTGGTGGTGCATCGGTGGTTAATGGAACGTTTTTATTGCTGGTTAGTCTGAAACGGGGTTAAAGGGATTGAGAGAAAAAGATGAAATTTTTTTATATGTTTTTTTTGTTAGTGGGATTCAATACAATGGCGAATGCAGGTTGTGATGCGCTTTACAATCACCAGCTCACTACTTTAAATGGGCAACCATTTGATTTATGTGATTATCAAGATCGTCCGATTTTGGTGGTGAATACGGCTAGTAAATGCGGTTTTACACCGCAGTTTGAGGTTTTGGAGGCGATGTATAAGCGGTATCAAGCTAAGGGTTTGTTGGTGCTTGGTTTTCCTTCTAATGACTTTAAACAGGAGTTTAGTGAAGATCAGAAAATTGGTGATTTTTGTAAAATGACTTATGGGGTTGAGTTTCCAATGATGGCGAAAAGTGCGGTGAGAGGGGATGATGTTAATCCTTTTTATCAGCAGTTGATTGAAAAAACAGGTACAGCACCAAAATGGAATTTTTATAAGTATGTTATCGCGCCACATGGGAAGAAGGTGACGGCTTTTTCTAGTATGACGCAGCCAGATTCAGATAAAATTATGAATGAAATCAAGCCTTACTTGAAGTAGTTTTTTTTTAAAGCAGATGCGTTTAGTGCATTTGCTTTTTTGGTTGCTTGATTTTTTGTAAGATGATGGCTGATAGCTCTTCTACTGAACGGGTGGTTGAATCTGCCCAGCTGATGCCGTGACTGCGCATCATGTCTTCTGCAATTTTTATTTCATTGCGACAGTTGTCCAGTGAGGCGTAAAAACTGTCCGGACGGCGTTGGCTTCTGACTGAGTGCAGGCGCTCTGGTTTGATGGATAGTCCAAATATTTTATCCATGTGTTTGAGTAAGGAGGCGGGGAGTGTGCCTCGCTCAAAATCTTCTGGAATCAGGGGGTAGTTAGCCGCTTTTATGCCAAATTGCATGGCTAGGTATAAGCTGGTTGGGGTTTTTCCGCATCTGGAAACGCCAACAAGGATTACTTGTGCTTGGTCTAGATTGACGTCGGTTTGACCGTCATCATGGTTGAGTGAGAAGTTGATGGCTTCTATTCTTTGGTCGTAGCTGTTGCCCATGATGCCATGGGCAATGCCAGAGCCTGTTAAGGGGGTTTCATTGAGTTCTTGACCTAGGGGGTCAATAAAGGTGGTGAATAAATCAATAAAATAGGCTTTTGTTTGTTTGAGCTGGTTGCGTAGCTTAACGTCACCTAGGGACATAATTACAATAGGTAGGGTGTTGTTTGCTTCTGAGGCGGCTAGGATGCTGGCTTGTGCGGCTTCAATTTTTTCTAAATTGTCGGTAAACGGTAAGCGGGAAATTGAAAATTCCGTGTTTGGGAAGTGTTCTAATAACTTACTTAGCGCACCGGCTGTTGTGCCGGTGCTGTCTGAGACGATAAAGACGGCGCGTTCTCCCATGCCTATTTTGTCAGCCGTTGCCAGGTTGCAACAACGGTGTCTGGATTGAGTGATACCGATTGGATGCCTTGTGCAATGAGCCATTCCGCAAAGTCAGGGTGGTCAGAGGGGCCTTGACCGCAAATGCCGATGTATTTATTTTGGGCATTACAGGCGCTAATGGCCATTTTGAGGAGTTCTTTTACGGCATCGTTACGTTCATCAAAGCCGTCAGCTAAGATGCCAGAGTCTCTGTCCATTCCTAGGCTCAGTTGGGTTAAATCGTTGGAGCCAATTGAGAAGCCGTCAAAGTATTCTAAGAATTGATTGGCAATCAATGCGTTTGATGGGATTTCGCACATCATAATCAGACGTAAACCATTTTCACCTCGTTTTAGACCGTTTTTGGCCATGATTTCGGTGACGGCTTTTGCTTCGGCAATGGTGCGTACAAAGGGAATCATTAATTCGATATTGGTCAGACCCATGACATCACGCACTTGTTTCATGGCCTGACATTCCATATCAAAACATTCTCTGAAGTCTTCAGCAATGTAGCGGGCTGCGCCACGGAAGCCAATCATTGGGTTTTCTTCGTCTGGCTCGTAAATGTCTCCTCCAATGAGTTTTTTGTATTCATTAGATTTGAAGTCTGAGGTGCGGACGATGACGGGTTTGGGGTAAAAGGCAGCGGCGATGGTTGCGACGCCTTCTGCGATTTTGTCAATGTAAAATTGTTTGGGGCTGGCATAGCCACGGGCACGACTTTTGATGGTTGCTTGCATCGCTGCTGGCATTGCGTCGATGTTGAGAATGGCTTTAGGGTGAATGCCAATCATATTGTTGATGACGAATTCTAAACGCGCTAACCCTACGCCGTCGTTGGGTATTTGGGCAAAGCTGAAGGCCATGTCGGGATTGCCTACGTTCATCATGATTTTGCATGGCGGTTTAGAAAGTGGTTGGTTTTCTTGTGTTGTTACGGCGTAGTCTAGTGCGCCATGATAAACAAAGCCTGTTTCACCTTCGGCACATGAGACGGTCACGATTTCACCTTCTCGTAATAAGTCGGTGGCGTTGACTGAGCCTACGATTGCTGGAATGCCGAGTTCGCGTGCAATAATGGCTGCGTGACAGGTGCGGCCGCCACGGTTTGTCACTAGGGCGCTGGCACGTTTCATGACGGGTTCCCAGTTGGGGTCTGTCATGTCCGCGACTAAAACATCGCCAGGTTGTACTTCGTGCATTTCGGATGGGTCTAGCACGACACGAACTGGACCAACCCCGACTTTTTGGGTCACTGCACGGCCTACTACTAATGGTTTGTTTTCGTGTTTTTTTAAGTTGTATGTTTCGGTTACATTGCTTTTTGATTCTTGCGATTTAACGGTTTCAGGTCGTGCTTGTAGGATGTATAGTTTGTGGTCTAGTCCATTTTTACCCCACTCAATGTCCATGGGGCAACCATAATGATTTTCTATCGTCATGGCGTAGGTGGCTAATTCTAAGATGTCTTCATCGGTCAATGAGAAGCGTTCTGCTTCAGCGGTGTCGACTTCAATGGTGTTGGTTGATTTGCCTGCTTGGGTCGCATCTGAGAAGACCATTTTGATTAGTTTTGAACCAATGGTGCGGCGTACAATGGCAGGTTTGCCTTGGGCTAGCAATGGTTTGTGGACATAAAATTCGTCTGGATTAACCGCGCCTTGCACTACTGTTTCGCCGAGTCCGTAGGAGGAGGTGATGAAGACGACATCGTTAAAGCCAGATTCTGTATCGATGGAGAACATTACGCCAGCACAGCCGATGTCTGAACGCACCATTTGTTGTATGCCAGCCGATAGGGCGACGTCGGCATGTACAAAGCCTTTGTGTACTCGGTATGAAATTGCACGGTCATTGTAGAGCGATGCGAAGACTTCTTTTATGGCGTGGTTAATATTGTCTAAGCCATGAATGTTTAAGAAGCTTTCTTGTTGTCCAGCAAACGATGCGTCCGGTAAGTCTTCTGCGGTTGCCGAAGAGCGAACAGCGAAGGTGGTGCCTTCGCCAGAACGCGCAATTAGGCGTTGGTAGTTTTCGGCAATGGCTTCATTTAAAGCAGCAGGAAATGCGGCTTCCATGATCCATTTGCGAATTTTTTCACCGCAAATTGCCAGTGCTTGGGTGTCGTCTGCGTTCAAGGCGTCTAGTTCGGCGTTGATTTTTGCATCCAATCCATTTTGTGCTAAAAACTCGCGATATGCGTCTGCTGTGGTCGCAAAGCCTGTTGGTACACGCACGCCTTTTGCGCTGAGTTGAGAAATCATTTCGCCTAATGAAGCGTTTTTACCACCTACTGATGGGACATCGGTGTTGCGTAGGTTTTCAAATGGAATGACGTAGGAAGACATACAAGACCCTTAAAGATTGATTTTTCAAGAAATTGATTCTTTTATGTAAGTTATTAGTATAGGTTAGTTATTAGTAAAATGCATTTAGTTGATGTTTGACTGGCATGCATTATGCCAAATTAGCGTTTCTATGTCACGCTAGAATAATAGCCTTTTATCGAGGTAAACAAGACTATATAATGTTTGTTCAATATTCAACGCTTATTACGCCTGACTGAATGAACCATCAGAAAAAGAATCGATCCGTTTTTGTTAATGCTTTTGCAAGGTTGCATCTGGGCTTTTTGGACTTGAATGGTACGCAAGGCAGGCGCTTTGGTAGTTTGGGTTTGGGCTTAAGTGCGCCTGATACCTTGATTGAAATGGCGATTGGTAAGCATGTTTTTGATGATGCCGATGCCTTACCTTATATTGCGCAGAGTAAAAATCTCCTGATGCAGCACGCTCGTATTCAAGATGAGGTGAGTATTAAAGTCCATCGTGAGATTCCTAGACATTTTGGTTTAGGCTCAGGCACACAAATGGCGTTAGCGATTGGTGCTGGCCTTAATGCCTTGTTTGGTACGACGTTAACGGCTACTGAAATGGCTTTTGTTA
>JAFMCM010000020.1 GCA_017857755.1 Methylophilaceae bacterium
CGCTGAAGATTAAAGATGCGATCTGCGATAAATTCAGACTGGCGGTTGGTTCGCGGCCGTATATCGATACTAAAACACCCGCTGTCCGCATTCATGCCTATTTAACCGAGGAAGATTTTATTTACTACATTGATACTTCTGGTGATGCGCTTTATCAACGTGGTAATCGTAAGGCGAGTATAGAAGCTCCACTTAGAGAGAATTTAGCCGCAGGGGTGTTGCAGTTATCAGGCTGGCAACCAGGACAAGCTTTGCTTGACCCGATGTGTGGTAGCGGCACCTTTTTGCTAGAAGCGGTGATGATGGCGCTGAATATCGCGCCTGGACTAAATAGAAGTTTTGGTTTTGAACGCTTAAAAAATTATGAATCAGACACGTGGAAAAGCGTCAGAAACGCGGCATTAAAAAATATGAAGCCAATCACTTTTCAGAAGATTTACGGTAGTGATATTGATTTGCGCGCGGTCAGAATTGCCAAGCGCAATTTAGAAGAGGCTGGCTTTCTAGCGGCAGTACAGTTGTCACAATTTGATATTACTGAAGTGCCGCCTGCGGCAGAAAGCGGTGTCTTGGTTGCCAATCCACCGTATGGGGTGCGCATTGGGGATGAAGTGGATTTGAGTGATTTATACCCTAAACTAGGAGAAGCATTAAAACGTAAATTTGCTGGTTGGAATACCTATTTCTTGACCAATGATTTGCGCATGCCCAAACTAATGCGCTTGTCGCCTAGCAAAAAAACACCATTGTTTAATGGTCCATTAGAGTGTCGTTTATTTGAAATAAAAATGGTGGCAGGGAGTAATCGTAAAGAAAAAAATATGATTCAAGCGCCTGTTAATCAAGCCAAAGACAAGCCAGTCGGACTACATTCAAAAGTAAGCTATAAAGATGTGAAGCCATTATGAAATCAGACTCTATAGCGCAGTTAAAAGCGCGTGTGAATCAGTTTGTCGCGGAGCGCGATTGGGCACAGTTTCATTCGCCTAAGAATTTGGCCATGGCAATGATTGTGGAAGCGGGTGAAGTCGTAGAGCATTTTCAATGGATGAGCGAAGAAGAAAGTCGTCATTTGGATGCAGAAAAAAAAGAGCAAGTGGGGCAGGAGTTGTCCGATACACTGATTTATTTATTGAGAATCGCTGAAGTGTGCGGTATTGATTTAATTGACGCTGCGCATAAAAAAATCGATTTAAATGCAAAAAAATATCCTGTAGATAAAGCCAAGGGAAGTTATGCAAAATACACCCAATATGAATAGTGGTCATTCTAACTGACTGAGGCATGGGAGTCCCCATGGCATCCTCGGTAGTGATTGACATTGCATTAAGTGAAGACGAGAAGCCAATTCGCTAGTAAGCGGCGCTGTTAAGTGCGAAGCTTAAATGCAATGGCAGACGTGCGTTGCGAGGTGGTTCAGTCCTATCTATTGGCGGTGACTAGCAACGGGCGGGCTGATTGTGGCTGTTGTTGAGCAAGCTCGTTTTGTTAAAGCGCATGCATCAGTTTGATTGGTTGTTTTAACGATGGTTTGTAATCGGATGGTTGGTAATCAAAGGATGACGCATTAAGCATCAAACTGATTTGACGTTAAGCATAAATTAATAAAAAGCCCAGCAACACTGGGCTTTTTGATGATGAGGAAGCTTAACTTAATGCCGCTACAGCAGCATCATAGTTGGGTTCTTGGGTAATTTCTGCCACTAGTTCCACGTACTTGACTATGTTATTTTCATCTAAGACGATGACGGCGCGCGCGGCTAACCCAGCAAGTTTGCTGCTAAAAATCAAAGCACCATAGTTCATTAAGAAGTCACGTCCGCGCATGGTTGATAAGTTAACCACATTTTCAATGCCTTCTGCAGCGCAGAAACGTTTTTGCGCAAAAGGTAAGTCTGCTGAAACATTGATGACGACTGTATTATCTAAACTGCTGGCACGTTGGTTGAACTCACGAACTGAGCTGGCGCATGTCGGGGTATCGACGCTAGGGAACAAGTTAAGCACTTTTCGCTTTCCTGCATAGGTATCCAAAGTGACGTCTTGAAGTGCAGCGTCAACCAATGTAAAACTGGGTGCAGTGCTACCGATGGCTGGTAAGTTGCCAGCAATATCGACTGATGTTCCTTTTAAAGTGACGGTGTTGGACATATTGACTCCTAATAAATAAATGAGATTTAAAATTGATACACAATCATAAATCAAAAAACATCCAAAAAGTGTCGGTGATGTTAAAAAAGATGGCGTACAGGCGGTTCTAACACTGCTTTTGCCTGTAGTTAAGCTATGCCATTGTTTGGTTGGGAAGCGCGTGATCACTTGTTTGACATCGCTTTGGTGAGGCTAGGTGCAACTTGTGTTGACTCTTTGGGCATCGTTTTTTTTGCTCGGTTTTTTATTTTTAACATCATTTTTTTGACAGCAAGGGTAAAATGAACACATGCAAGATTTAAGTCAATACCCTACATTTGTCCACCTACGTTGCCATAGTGAGTATTCTATTGTCGATGGAATAGTCAGAATTAACGACTATGTGAATGCCGCCAAAAACGATGCCATGCCCGCTTTGGCATTAACCGATTTAAGCAATCTATTTGGGGCGATTAAGTTTTATAAAGCGGCCAGAAAAAACGGTATTAAAGCGGTGGTCGGTGCGGATGTATGGCTAGAAAATGCAAAAAAACCACAACAGCCAACGCGAGCGCTGCTGTTGGTGACGAATTTAGCAGGCTATACTTTATTATGTGAACTGCTTAGCAAAGCCTATTTAGAAAATCAAACCAGAGGACGTCCAGAACTGAAGCCTGAGTGGTTTCAAGCCAGTACAGAGGGCTTGATTTTACTATCAGGCATACACGATAGCGATATTGGTCTAGCCTTAACTCAAAATAATCTTGCCTTTGCTACTAAGCTGGCAAAGCGCTGGGCTGAATTATTCCCTAACCGCTTTTATTTGGAATTACAGCGTGTTGCAGATGTGTCGCAAGTGGCGCGACAAGAGCAATTGATTAAGCAAATATTGGCCATTGCCACTGCCTTAGATTTACCTGTGGTTGCTACGCAGCCGATCCAATTTATCGAGCAAGCAGATTTTAATGCGCATGAGGCGCGAACCTGTATTGCTGAAGGTTATATGTTGGCTGATCGCCGGCGACCGAAAAAATTTAGCAATGAACAATACTTTAAAACCCAAGCGCAAATGTGTGCTTTGTTTGCGGATATCCCAGAAGCTTTAGCAAACAGTGTGCAGATTGCTAAACGTTGTAATTTAACGCTCACGTTGGGAGAGAATTATCTGCCAGATTTTCCAACACCTAACCAACAAGATTTACCAGGCTACTTGGCAGAAGCGTCTTTAAAAGGATTGCATCTTCGATTGGCGCAGTTGTATCCTGATGAGGTTCTGCGAGCAGAAAAATTTGATGCTTATAAAAGCCGCTTAGATTTTGAGTGCAATATCATTAATCAAATGGGCTTCCCTGGTTATTTCTTAATCGTGGCGGATTTTATTAATTGGGCTAAAAATAATGGTGTACCTGTTGGGCCTGGTCGTGGATCAGGTGCTGGTTCATTGGTGGCTTATAGTTTAGGCATTACTGATTTAGACCCCTTAGCTTATAACTTACTTTTCGAGCGTTTCCTAAATCCAGAGCGGGTTTCAATGCCTGACTTTGATATTGATTTTTGCCAAGATGGCCGTGATCGTGTCATTGATTACGTTAAGCAAAAATACGGCTTGGACTCAGTGTCACAAATTGCAACTTTTGGTACGATGGCGGCAAAGGCGGTCATCCGTGATGTTGGCCGTGTCTTAGATTTGCCTTTTAATTTTGTGGATGGTGTAGCAAAACTGATTCCATTAGAGTTAGGGATTACCTTACAAAGCGCGCTGGAAAAGGAGCCGCAATTGCAAGAGCGGCGCGAGAATGAAGAAGAAGTTGCACAGTTATTAGCGTTAGCACTACGCCTAGAAGGTTTGGTTAGAAACGTGGGTATGCATGCGGGTGGTGTCTTGATCGCACCTGGTAAAATTTCTGATTATTCACCTGTTTATTGTCAAGCCAATGGTGATAGCTTGGTCAGCCAGTATGATAAAGATGATGTAGAAGCGGTCGGCTTGGTTAAATTTGACTTTTTGGGTTTGCGAACATTAACCATTCTTGAAATGGCCATTGATAATGCCAATGCTCAACGAACGTTAGTTGGCGAGCAGCCCTTGGTGCTAGAAAAGTTACCGCTGGATGATCCGCCAACGTTTAACTTATTAAAGCGGGCGAATACAACCGCTGTGTTCCAGTTAGAGTCTAGTGGTATGAAGGATATGCTTAAACAAGCAAAACCAGATTGCTTTGAAGATATTATTGCTTTAGTTGCTTTGTATCGGCCAGGACCAATGGATTTGATTCCAGATTATTGTCGTCGTAAACATGGTTTACAGCGAGTGGAGTATCCACATCAGTCTACAGAGGTTATCCTAAAAGAAACTTATGGTATTGCGGTTTACCAAGAGCAGGTGATGCAAATTGCGCAAGTGGTCGCTGGGTATAGTCTTGGTGCAGCCGATTTGCTACGTCGTGCCATGGGTAAGAAAAAACCTGAAGAAATGGTTAAGCAGCGTGAAATCTTTAACGAAGGTGCGCAGAAAAATGGCTTAAGCTTACAACAATCTAACGACTTATTTGATTTGCTTGAGAAATTTGCTGGCTATGGATTTAATAAATCACATGCAGCAGCCTATGCGTTAGTTTCATATCAAACTGCTTACTTAAAAACCCATTATCCAGCCGCTTTTGCTGCCGCCACCATGTCGGCGGATATGAATAATACTGATAATGTACGTATCTTATTTGATGATTGTGCGTCTAATGAAATTGAGGTGCTGCCGCCTGATGTTAACCGTAGTTGCTATCGCTTTCAAGCACTCAATAATAAGCAAGTATTATACGGTTTAGGTGCGATTAAAGGCACTGGTGCAGCGGCGATTGAGTTGATTGTGGCCGCGCGTGAAGCTGGCGGACCTTTTACCGATTTGTTTGATTTCTGTCGTCGTTTAGATTTACGTAAGATTAACCGTCGGGTGATTGAATCTTTGATTAGAGCGGGCGCTTTTGATCAGCTTGATGCTAATCGTGCAGCCTTGTTGGCTGGGGTCAGCATGGCCATAGGCGCAGCTGAGCATGCCAATCATCATGCTGGACAAGATAATTTATTTGGTGAGGAAATGAGTATTCAGCATCAATTGCCAGATGTGGCTGCATGGCGCCCGCCGCAGCAGTTGCAAGAAGAAAAAGCCGCCTTAGGTTTTTATTTAAGTGGTCATCCTTATGTTGAAAATAAAGCTGAAATTGCCCAATTTGTCCATGGCAGCTTAGCTGATATTAGCCCACAAAAAACACCTAAATTAATCGCTGGAGTAGTCATGGGTGTGCGGATTAGAATGACACAGCGCGGTAAAATGGCGATTGTAACCCTAGACGATGCTGTTGCACGGGTGGATGTTGTTGTTGGCGGCGATTTGCTCAATACCGCCACGCATTTAATCAAAGAAGACCAGGTCTTGGTAATCGAGGGGCGTATTAGTCATGATGACTTTTCTGGCGGCAACCGCGTCAATGCAAACAAAATTTTCGACTTACCAATGGCAAGAAGTCATTTCGCCAGCATGCTTAAAATCGCTTGTAATGGACAGTCGGACGCTGCAAAATTAAGTGCCATTTTACGTCCTTACTGCAGTGCGGATACGAGTGACCAAAAATTATGCCCAATCAAAATTGAATATCACAATACTACCAGTGAGGTGGGTTTGATGTTAGGACAAGAGTGGCGTGTTGAGTTGCAGGATGATTTGATTCATCATTTAGAGACATGGTTATCAAAAGATAATGTCAAAATACTTTATAATTAGCTACGTATTGAAATGATTGTTTGCTGATAACGAATATGAATGAAAAAAGTGAGTGAGATGAAATTAACCTATTTAGAATTTGAACAGCCAATTGCTGAATTAGAAAAACGGATTGAATCTTTACAGGCAGCGCATGATGAGCATGATGATTTAGACGTGGCTAAAGAGGTGGCACAGTTACAACAAAAAAATGCGAAACTATTAGCGGATACCTACAAAAACTTAGACGCTTGGCAGGTATCACAAGTGGCGCGTCATCCTCAACGGCCTTATACCTTCGATTACATCAACCATATATTCACAGACTTCGAAGAGCTACATGGTGATCGCGCTTATGCAGATGATCCTGCGATTGTTGGTGGTTTAGCCCGTTTAGATGATCTGCCTGTGATGGTGATTGGTCAGCAAAAAGGCCGTGACGTCAAAGAACGTCAATATCGTAACTTTGGCATGCCGCGCCCAGAAGGTTATCGCAAAGCATTGCGTTTATTTAGACTGGCAGAGAAGTTTCAGTTGCCAATTGTGACTTTAATTGACACGCCAGGCGCATATCCTGGTATTGGTGCAGAAGAACGCGGTCAGTCCGAGGCGATTGCAAAAAATCTGTACGTAATGACTGAGCTAAAAACACCGATTGTGGGCGTTGTGATTGGTGAAGGTGGTTCTGGCGGGGCTTTAGCTTTGGGTGTGGTGGACCAGTTATTAATGTTGCAACATGCTACTTATTCAGTGATCTCACCTGAAGGTTGTGCCTCTATTTTATGGAAAAGCGCCAGTAAAGCACCACAAGCGGCAGAAACTTTAGGGATTACTGCCGAACGCTTAAAAGCACTGGGCTTGGTTGATCAAATTATTCCAGAGCCGATGGGCGGGGCACATCGTGATCATGAAGCGATGATGACAACACTTAAAAACGTATTGAAAACGCAAATAGCCGCTTTGCAGAAGAAAACCACAGAAGCGCTCTTGGAAACAAGATACGAGCGTTTGATGAGTTATGGTAAGTTTAAAGAAACTGTCAAAAAGTAAGTTGAAGACTAGTGAACCAGATTGTTTTTTAAATCAGATTAGGCTTGCCCTAGCGCCATTACTTAATCAAGATCATCCTACCCGTCCGACATTGTTGGTGGCCTATAGTGGCGGGTTGGATTCAACAGTGTTGTTACATGCCTTGTATCAGTTGCAATCAGCAATCGATGACATTGCTCATACTGAGTTTAAATTCAATTTAAAAGCCATGCATGTGCATCATGGTTTAAGCCCTAATGCGGATGATTGGGCAGACTATTGTGAACAGTTTTGCATTAAGCGTGCGATTCCTTTTGAAAAAAAGCAAGTCAACATCCAACAAGATAGTGGATTGGGGATTGAAGCAACGGCAAGAGAGGCGCGATATCAAGCGCTTAACGCGGCGAAAGCCGACTTTATCTGTCTGGCGCATCATCAAGATGACCAAGCAGAAACTCTGCTATTGCAGTTGGCAAGAGGTGCCGGGGTCAAAGGTTTGGCGAGTATGGCCACGATTGATTTGAAACGCCGATTGCTAAGGCCTTTATTAGGCATGCCAAAATCCGCGTTAATGCAATATGCGCAAGCACATCAATTGCAGTGGATAGAGGATGAAAGTAATGCGGATACCCGCTATGACCGTAATTTTATCCGACATACTTTGTTGCCAACTTTCGACCAGCGCTACGCAAGTATTCGTAAAACATTAGCCCGTTCAGCAACGCACATAGCAGAAGCTAACACCTTGCTAGATGAGCTTGCGGTCATCGATGCAACAAGCACACTCAATCAGCAGCATCAAACAGTCAATATCGAACAACTCAAAAGACTGAGTTTAGCAAGGCAGCGTAATTTGATCCGGTTTTGGTTAACCAGCAATGGTTTGAGCCTGCCTAATACGGCCTTGTTGCATCAGATATTACAGCAGCTTACGACTGCAAAATTAGATGCCTTAGTCAAAATAAAAGTGACTGAAGAATTATATGTGATGCGTTATCAGGGTTTGGCCTACTTAGTGCCTGCGCCTAAACGCCTGGCCTCAATCAATTTGCTGTGGCAGGGTGAAGAATCCGTTTTACTACCTAACTTGACTCGCCTAATCTTTACCAAAGCAATGGGAAAAGGGTTTGCTTATCAGCGGGGCGGCAGTGATATCAAACTGCGAATTAAAAATAGAGAAGGTGGCGAATACTTTAAACCGACTTTAGGTCGTCCAAAGCGTGCCTTAAAAACCATGATGCAATCCAGTCAAATTCCACCTTGGCAGCGCTCGCAATTGCCGTTGATTTTTATGGATGAAACGTTGGTGATTATTCCTAATATTGGTGTCTATGCAGACATGCAGGCAGCGAGTCATGAGCTGGGTCTAAGCGTGACTTGGGAGCCCAATGTCTAGGCACATTAATGGTTTTTGAGTAACGGTTTTAGCTTAGGCCAAACATGGTCCAATATCATGGCTTGCGCCTTGGCATTGGCATGAATGCCGTCGGCTTGCATTAACAAAGGGTTGCCACCTATGCCTGCAAGTAAGAATGGCACATAGGCGGTTTGATATTGTGTGGCCAAGTCTTGATACAAATGGCTAAATTGTTGGGTATATTGAAGACCATAATTAGGTGGTATTTTCATTCCAATTAACACGATTTTGCTTTTGTGTTGGCGGGCTGCTTCAATAATAGAGGCTAAGTTTTTCTGCATCGACTGAATGCTAAGCCCTTGTAAGCCGTCATTACCGCCCAGTTCTATAATGACGATATCTGGTTGGTGTGTGTTGAGGTTAAGACGGATTTTATTGGCACCACCTGATGTGGTTTCGCCGCTAATGCTAGCGTTGATGACCACCGCAGAATAGTTCTCTTGTTTAAGTTTTTGTTGGAGTAAATTGACCCAAGCTGTTCCAATATCGAGTCCGTAGCCAGCAGAAAGACTGTCGCCTACAACTAATATTTTTTGTTGTGCATAGCTGGTCGAGGCAACTAAAGTCGCCACAATCAGACTAATATGGATAATCGTTTTAATCAGTTTAGCGTACAAACCTTATTACCTTTAATCCTTTCATTTATGTTTTTACTTAGGTTCAACCAATGATGACCCAAGAAGCAACCAATTCGATGACTGTACCTGCATTAGCCGCCCATCATATCAGCAAAAGTTTCGGTGAAGGTGAACAAGCCATTCACATATTGCAAGATTTGGATTTAATCGTTCAGTCAGGTGAAAGCGTCGCCATCATTGGCAGTTCAGGTAGCGGAAAGTCAACCTTACTTGGTATTTTAGCAGGGCTTGATTTACCTAGTCGCGGTTCCGTTACGATTGAAGGGCAAACTTTTAGTGGGCTCGATGAGGATGCACGAGCGGCCATGCGCGGCAGGCGCATGGGTTTTATTTTTCAGTCTTTTCAATTGCTGCCTAATTTAACTGCTTTAGAAAATGTCATGATTCCATTACAGCTAGCCAATCGTGCGGATGCCAAAAGCGTTGCATTGACCGCGCTAGATAAAGTTGGCTTAAGCGCAAGGGTCAAGCATTATCCAAAACAGCTTTCTGGTGGCGAGCAACAACGCGTCGCCATTGCTCGTGCTTTTGCGCTGGAACCCGCCATATTATTTGCAGATGAACCAACTGGAAATTTAGACCAAGCAACAGGCAGGCAGATTGTCGATTTGTTATTTAAATTCAATGCACAGTCATCAACAACACTGATTTTGGTCACCCATGACCATCAATTGGCGCAACAATGCGCTAAAACCTATCAATTGCAACAAGGGGTGCTGACATCACCAGATTTCGCATGATGACGCTGGGCTTGGCTTGGCAGCAGTTTTGTGCACAATGGCGCGCAGGTGACGTGCGCGTTTTATTGCTAGCTTTGATTGTGGCCGTGACCGCGATTACGGGTGTGACTTTTTTTATCGATCGAATCGCATCGCATCTGAATAACGAAGGTGGCTTGGTGTTAGGTGGCGATATGGTGATGATTGCCGACCATCCTATTTCTGCAGAAGCAATCAATCGGGCAGCATCCCATCAATTGCAATACACAACAACCGTTGAATTTCCTAGCATGGTGATTGTTGGGGATAAAAACCAATTAGCTGAAGTAAAAGCCTTAAACCGTGGTTTCCCGCTACGAGGTAATTTAACCGTCCAATTTAAGCAAAATGAAAAGCCAATCACCGTCCAAAGTATCCCAAAACCAGGCGAAGTCTGGATAGCGCCGCGCTTATCCAACCTGCTGTCTGTAGGAATCGGAGATTGGGTTGAGTTGGGTGCTGTACAGTTAAGGGTTGCTGGCATACTGGTTAGAGAGCCTTCTCGTGGTGGGGATATGTTCAGTTTTGCGCCTAGAATAATGATCAACGGTGCTGATTTGAAAAAAACACAATTAATTCAATATGGTAGTCGTGTTAAATATCAATTGCTGGTTGCAGGCCAGGCAAAAGAGGTCAGTGCGTTTGGCGCTGAAATCACTCAAAAGCTAGCACGTGGGGAGCGCATACAAGATTTAACTTCAGCGCGACCAGAAATTAAAAGTGCACTGGAAAAAGCAGAAACCTTTTTAGGGTTAGCGGCAATGGTCAGTATTTTGCTCTCAATTGCGGCGATGTTGTTAGCCAGTCGACCATACATTTTGCGGAATGTCGAAACGGCTGGATTGCTTCGTTGTTTTGGCGCAAGCAGAACTCAAATTAAACAAATCTTATTATGGCAAAGCCTCTTGATTGCTTTTATTGGCGCGAGCATCGGTTGTTTATTCGGTTATTTACTGCAAAGCCTCTTGGCTAACGTGGCAGGCACCTTGTTTCTTGAAACGCTACCAGCGCCAAGCTTTAAGCCAGTTTTGATCGGCTACGCCATTAGTTTTACCATCCTATTGGCCTTGATGCTGCCTAATATTCAAGCGATTCAACACCATGCTGTGGTTAATATTCTAAGGGCAGAAGTTGAGACAAGCATACGCCATGCTGGGCTACGTTTAATTCCCGTGATCTTAGTGATTACCATCATGATTTTGATGCTGGCCAAATCGCTCACATTGGCTGCAGTCGTGATCATTGGCTTTATCACGCTCTGTTTATTGAGTACAGGATTAGCACACTTATTTGCCCAACTGCTTGATCGGTTTTCGCAAAGCTTTCATCAAGCCCGATATGGTTGGTTCAATATGGTCAAGCTCGGTTTAGGCAATTTAAAGCGTAATGCTATGCTAACCATTGTTCAAGTGCTTGGTTTTAGTTTAGGCGCCATGGTGCTTGTATTGTTAATGATCGTCAAAAATGACCTGCTGAATACTTGGCAAGCCACATTGCCGCAAGATGCACCAAATCGCTTTATGATTAATATCCAGCCTACACAAACTGAAACCCTCACGCTATTCTTGCGTCAGCTGGGTGTGCAGCAACCTCAAATTTTCCCCATGATACGCGGTCGATTAATTGAGAAGAACGGCCATCCCATTACGCCAGACTTATATCAAAATGAGCGTGCTAAGCGGCTGGTTTCACGTGAGTTTAATTTATCCATGGCAGCCAACATGCAAACAGATAATCGTTTATTAGCTGGGGTTTGGTGGCGCCAACAAGAAGCGAACAAGCCAATGGTCTCTATTGAAAAAGACATTGCTGAAGCGCTCGATATCAAGCTTGGTGACCAGCTGACTTATGACATAGCGGGCCAGACAATACGCCTTAACGTCACCAGCATCAGAAAAGTCGATTGGGACAGTATGCGTGCAAACTTTTTTGCCATTACACCGCCAGAAACGCTGGCTAACTTTCCTAAAAGCTATATGACGGCTTTTTATCTTCAGCCGCAGCAGAGCAAACAGTTAGACGGCTTGCTTAAACAATTGCCCAATATAACCATGATTGACGTGGCTAGCTTAATGGACCAAGTGCGGGGCATTATGCATAAAATGCATTTAGCCGTCGCTTATGTGTTTATGTTATGTCTAGTGGCTGGATTGGTGGTTTTATACGCTGCTTTAGTTGCCACAAAAGACGCGCGTGCAAAAGAGGCGGCCTTGTTAAGAGTGTTTGGAGCTTCCAAAAATCAAGTTGGTATAGCTGTTATTGTAGAATACCTCGGTATCGCCTTGATTGCAGTGACTATCGCTTTGTTTATTGCCAACGTGATTGCTTATTATCTAAGTAGTCAAGTCTTCGAAATTGCCTTTTCAATCAATATGACCGTCAATCTTATTGCCTACACGTTTGCTTTGCTGCTCATTCCTTTTTCTGCTTGGCTAGTAATTAGACCTGCGCTTCATCAGCCACCCAAGACAGTCTTAAATAGTATTTAACTGGTTAAATACAGCCAAATAAATTGGTTGTATTTAACCAGTTTATCCAATATGATAAACATATATAGGCGAGCATAAAACGTAACTAATTGATTTAAAACTTTATTTTATAAGGCATGTTTAGTGGAACAAATTTTGCTTTTTTATTATGGACAAACAAGAAAAGCAAATTTCAATCAATTGAATTAACCTTAAACAAAGGAAGTTAGATGTCTGTTAAATTTAACCCAAAATTAATCACCTTGGCAGTGTTATCTGCCAACCTGATGCCAGCGGCGGCTTTTGCAGAAACACAAGCGGCGCAAACAGAAACCATTGAAGTGATTAGCACAACGCCATTACAAGGTGTTGGCTTGCCATTAAACAGGATTCCCTCAGCAATCCAAACGGTCAAAGGGGAAGAAATCGCCGAGCAAAAAAGTACTAGCATTGCTGATTTTATGAATAATAATTTGATGGGTGTTTCTGTTAATGAAACGCAAAATAACCCCTATCAACCTGATATCTTATTCCGCGGCTTCACGGCATCGCCCCTACTTGGTACTCCACAAGGCCTATCGGTATTTATCGATGGCGTGCGCGTTAATGAGCCTTTTGGTGATGCGGTAAACTGGGATTTAATCCCGATTAATGCCATTAGTGGTATGAATCTGATTCCAGGCTCCAACCCTATTTTTGGTTTAAATACCTTGGGTGGTGCCATTTCTGTTGTAACCAAAAATGGCCGTACCCATCAAGGGGGCGCCATTGAAACCAGTTTTGGTTCATGGGGACGTAAAAACCACATGGGTGAGTTTGGTGGTGTCTCTAAAGATGGTTCAATTGATTACTTTATCTCGGGCAACTATTTTGATGAAGATGGTTGGCGTGATTACTCTCCAACAACGGTAAGACAACTATTTGGTAAGTTGGGCTGGCAAAATGAAACTAGCCGACTAGAACTCAGCTACACTGGCGCCGATAATAATATGATTGGTAATGGCCTTGTTCAAAAAGAGTTGATGGATGAATTTGGACGTGAAACGATTAATACACGCCCAGACCAAACCAAAAACACCATGTCATTCCTTAACTTAAACGGTAGTCATTGGTTTAGCGATGATGTTGAGATGAGTGGCAATGCTTATTATCGGCGCTCTAATCGAAAAACCTTAAACGGTGATGTAAATGATGATTTTAACGGTAATGGTACATTCGACCCTGCTGTGAATGATTTGAATGTGTTTTTGGCAGGTTGCGCACCTGGCGCAAACGATACCGTAGCGGGTGACCAGTGTAGTGGCGCAGTAAACAGAAGTAATACTGAGCAAACAGGTTATGGTTTTAATGCGCAACTGGCTTTTAATCAACCTTTATTTAATAAAGAGAATCAGTTTATTACTGGCGCTGGTTATGCGCAGTCAGATATTGATTTTGTCCAATCAACTGAGTTTGGTGTCGTTAACGCAACGCGAGGTATTGATCCGATAGGCACCATGAGTGATGAAGCAGCGGTTAATTTGTCAGGTAAAACCAAGACATGGGGTTTATTTGCAACGGATACTATTGCGCTTAACGACCAGTGGGGGTTGACTTTGTCTGGACGTTGGAATCGGATTAATGTAAAAAATACAGATAAAATTAACCCACCTGGAACGTCAATCATCAATGGACAAGATGAAACGCTATCAGGTGACCATACTTTTAATCGCTTTAATCCAGCTGTTGGGGTTACTTTTAGTCCTGTTAAAACCATAACCATGTATGGTTCCTATAATGAGGGAATGCGTGCGCCAACATCGATGGAGTTGGGTTGTGCCAATCCCGCGCTTCCATGTAAATTGCCTAATGCCATGGCAGGGGATCCACCACTAAAAAAAGTCGTTGCTAAGACGTTTGAAGTGGGTGCCCGCGGTCAGTTAACCAATGATATCGCTTGGACTGCTGCCGCTTATCGCACTGTCAATCATGATGACATTCAATTTATTGCGACAAACGCAACCAATGGTATGGGTTATTTTGATAATGTTGGTAAAACACGTCGCCAAGGTGTAGATTTGGGCTTAACAGGTCAGATTGAGAAATTGACATGGAATGCAGGTTATAGTTTTGTTAATGCGACTTATCAAACACCAATTGATTTAGTCAATCAAGTCAATTCAACAGCTAATGGAGGTATGATTAGAGTGCAAAAAGGGGATCGTTTAGCCAACATTCCAGAGCATGCTTTGAAGTTGAGACTGCAATATCAAGCAACATCGAATTGGTCAATTGGCACAACCATCAATACTTTCTCTGATGTGTTTGCGCGTGGTAACGAAAACAATGATCATCAAGCGGGTGTAGGAACGACGGTCGACGGTAACGATGCGGTTGTTGATAGTGGCAAAATTGCTGGTTATACCATTGTTAACTTAGATACGCGTTATCGTTTTGGAAATACGGGTTGGCAGTTGTTTGCAAAAGCGGTAAATATTTTTGATAAAGAGTATGCAACTGGCGGTATGTTAGGTGAAAACTGGTTTGAAAATGGTACTTTTTCAGGCGGTGATGAACCATCATTAATGTTGATGCCTGGTGCGCCACGTGCTGGTTGGGTTGGTGTTCGCTATGAATTTGGCGGCAAGCAATCAGTAGCGGGTTTAGATTTGGATTAAATGAGTTGGTAATGAACGCACTGCAAACAAATGGACAACATAGTCAAATCATTCAACGTAGTAAAGTTTTAATTGTTGAAGATGAAACCCTGTTTGCACGTGCGGTCGCCAAACACTTAAATAAGGCTGATTTTGATTGTGAATGCGCCGAAAACTTAGCGGATGCACGCGCACTGATTAAACAATTTCAGCCTGATTTGGTGCTTTTAGACATGCGGCTACCAGATGGTAATGGCTTTGATTTAATTGCGGATTTGGTCGACCAAAAGATTAATGTTATTGTCATGACAGCCTATGGTGAAGTGAGCGATGCTGTGCAAGCCATCAAGTTGGGGGCAGATGACTATCTTAAAAAGCCAATTGATTTAGATGAATTATTATTGGTGATTCAGAAGAATGAAAAAAAATTTGAATTACAAGCCAGCGTAGATTACGCCAAACAACGAAATGCACACGACAGTGAAGCTGCAATGTTGCTGGGAGATAGCCCTGCGATGGAAAGTATTCGGGTGCAAATTGAGCGAATCTCGCAGCTGGGTAATTTAATGGATGCAGTTCCTCCATCCGTCTTAATCAGTGGTGAAACAGGTACTGGTAAAGATGTTGCGGCGCGCATGTTACATGCTTTATGTGCCAAAAAAGACAAACCCTTCATCCATGTCGATTGCGCCTCTTTTCCAACTGAATTAATCGAAAGCGAGTTATTTGGACACGAAAAGGGCGCTTTTACCAATGCGATTGCTAGCCGCCCTGGATTAATAGAAGCGGCGGAAGATGGGACGCTTTTTTTAGATGAGATTGGTGAAATCCCATTACCTCTCCAAGCCAAACTGCTGAATGTGCTAGAAAGAAGACAAGTCAGGCGCTTAGGTTCGACCAAAGAAAGAAATGTGCCTGCTAGACTGATTGCAGCCACGAATCGCGATTTACATGCGATGGCCAATCAAGGCCAGTTTCGCTCTGATTTGTATTTTAGATTAAATGTGATAAGTCTTCATATGCCGCCTTTGCGCGAGCGCGAGCGCGATGCGGTGATGTTGGCCAAGCATTTTATGCGTTTGACAGAACGTCGCTATGGTTTGATTGCGCATTCCTTTACATTAACTGCGCTGGAAGCGATTCAGTCCTATCAATGGCCTGGAAATGTACGCGAATTAAGGCACCTCATTAATCGTGCAGTATTACTCAGTATGCAAGCTAATATCAGTGCGAATGACCTAGCTTTGCCGTCCGTTAGGATTGTGGATATTGGGTTAGCTGTGGAGCAAAATTCAACGACGCCAACATTGGACGCGGCAGAAAAAAATATGCTAATTGCCGCGCTAGAATTAAGCCATAAAAATGTTTCAAAAGCGGCGCGACATTTAGGCATCACCCGCATGAAAATGCGTTATCGTATGGAAAAACACGGGATCGACGTATAGCATCTAGTTTGGTCATGGTATGATTTCAAAGATTATAGATTGGAGTTATTCATGAGCGACACGGTCATTTTAGGCACCCCTTTATCTACCTCAGCGACCAAGGTGATGCTGCTCGGCAGTGGTGAACTTGGTAAAGAAGTGATTATTGCTTTGCAACGTTTAGGGGTAGAAGTGATTGCGGTTGACCGCTATGCAAATGCGCCTGGCCAACAAGTGGCACATCGTGCCTATACCATTGACATGACAGATGGTGATGCATTAACAGCATTGGTTGAAAAAGAGCGTCCCCACCTGATTGTCCCAGAAATTGAAGCCCTCAATACAGACGCGTTAGCGCAGATTGAGCAAGCTGGCTTTGCAACCGTTATCCCAACGGTAAAAGCTGTCCAACTCACCATGAATCGTGAAGGGATACGCCGTCTAGCTGCTGAAACCCTGAAATTGCCAACCTCACCTTATGCGTTTGCACGCAGTGAAATAGAATTAGCAGCCAGTATTGATGCTGGCATTGGTTATCCCTGTTTTATTAAACCAACCATGTCTTCCTCAGGCAAAGGACAGTCAAGAATTACGCAAGCCAGCGAGGTCAAAGCTGCATGGGATTATGCCGCCAGCGGTGGGCGTGTTAATCATGGCGTAGTGATTGTTGAAGGACAAATTGATTTTGACTTTGAAATCACCTTGCTGACTGTGCGGGCCAAAAATGCAGCAGGTGAGATACAAACTTATTTTTGTGACCCGATTGGGCATAGACAAGAGCGTGGTGACTATGTCGAAAGTTGGCAACCACAGGCCATGACGGCCGCTGCATTAGCTGCGGCACAACAAGTCGCGCAATCGATTACTGAGGCATTAGGTGGTTTAGGTTTATTTGGCGTTGAGCTTTTTGTTAAAGGGGATCAAGTTTGGTTTTCAGAAGTGAGTCCGCGTCCGCATGATACTGGTATGGTGACCATGTGTACTCAACGCCTGAACGAGTTTGAACTACATGCGCGTGCCATCTTAGGCTTGCCAGTGGATGTCGCACTAACAAAGCCTGGCGCTAGCGCAGTTATTTATGGTGGTATGGAGAGTAAGCATTTACGATATGCTGGTTTAGCAGCGGCGTTAGCCATTGCTGACAGTGATGTGCGCTTATTTGGTAAACCAGAGTCATTTACGCATAGGCGCATGGGGGTTGCATTAGCGACAGCCGACGATGTGCTGACAGCGAGAGCAAAAGCGACTAAAGTAGCAAGTCTAGTCAAAACCCAAAGCGAATCATGCTAGATAAAACTGAAGATACAAGCTCAGAACAAACTACTTTCTTTGCGCTGTTAGGCGGCGAAGCGTCAGGCACTGCACAGTTGCGGCTGTTAGTTGATACCTTTTACGATATTATGGATACCGACAGTAAAGCCGTACAGTTACGCGCGATTCATGCAGCTGATTTAACCGAAGCACGTGAAAAGTTATTCATGTTTTTAACTGGTTGGACGGGTGGGCCGCAGTTGTACATTGAACGTTATGGACATCCAAGGTTGCGAGCAAGACATATGCCGTTTGCTATTGGTGAGACAGAAAGAGACCAGTGGATGTATTGCATGATTAGCGCCATGCATAAGATTGAGATTAAAGAACCCATCTTAACAAAGTTAGCAACGCAACTTTATGGCGTTGCTGACTTTATGCGCAATCAATAATCTTTCAAGCCCTTAAACGGGCGATTCCGTAGCCTGGATTAATGGCGCTTTAGACCACCCAGCAATGCGGCAACAGGTGCTTTGCGATGCTTGGCTAACACGCTTTTGGTTTGGCTGGTTTGCTCGCCGTTTGGTTTGCTTGGCACATAAGGTTGATCAAACCATGGGTCTTTACTCTTGCTTGGCTTTCTCGCTGTTGACGGACGTGCTGTGCGCTCAGTTGACCGCGTCGATGCTCTTGTGTTTTTTGGCACGGCTAATGTTTCACGAACAATAGTCTTTTTAATCAACTTCTCGATTTCAACGAAATACTTTTCTTCATCTTCAGAGACTAATGAAATAGCAACACCGCTTGCGCCCGCACGACCAGTACGTCCGATACGATGCACGTAATCTTCAGGAGCTGATGGGATTTCGTAATTGATGACCATTGGTAAATCATTAATATCCAGACCACGTGCAGCAACATCGGTTGCAACAAGCGCGGTAATCTCGCCAGCCTTAAAGGCATCTAACGCGGCAATACGTTCTTTTTGCGTTTTATCACCATGAATCGCATCTGCTTTAATGCCCTCGCGCTCAAGCGCGCGACTTAATTTGCTGGCGGTTACTTTTGTTTTGGTGAAAATAATCACCTGACTTTCGCCTTTATTTTTCAGTAAGGATACCAAAATCGCTTGTTTATCATTTTGTGCTGCCGTATAGGCTTTTTGTTGCACATTTTCTGAAGTCGCATTGCTTCGGGCGACTTCAATCAATACAGGGTTGTTTAGAAACTCATCTGAAAGCGTTTTAATCTCTTTAGAAAAAGTGGCAGAAAACATTAAAGTTTGACGATTTTTAGGTAATAAAGCCAAAATACGTTTTAAATCAGGCATAAAGCCCATATCTAACATGCGGTCGGCTTCATCTAATACCAAGACTTGCACTTGATTCAACTGTACTGTTTTTTGCTCAATATGATCTAATAAACGGCCAGGAGTGGCGACTAAAATTTCGACACCAGTTTTTAATGCTGGGATTTGTTTTTTGATGTCGACGCCACCAAACACCACTAAACTACGTAAGTCTGTATTTTTGGCATAGGTTTTGACATTTTCTTCTACCTGAATGGCTAATTCGCGAGTTGGTGCTAATACGAGAGCGCGAACAGGATGCTTAGCAGGTGACGTGCTGGTGCTGGCTAATGGCAATATTTTATGCAAAATAGGCAGGGTAAACGCGGCTGTTTTACCTGTGCCTGTTTGTGCGCCCGCCATTAAGTCAATCCCAGTTAATGCAAGTGGAATAGCCTTGGCTTGAATAGGCGTTGGTTGAGTGTAGCCAGTATCAGCCACGGCTTGCAGCAAGGGTGCTGCCAGCCCAAGTGAGTTGAAATCAACAACCACTTGGGTGGCTGGGCTTGTTTCTGTTTGAGTCGTTTCTTTTTTATTGGTCATAAGCAAAACTAAGCGAAGTTACGTGAACGTTTAGCACCGTCAGTATTGGCGCGACGGGGGGCTTGATGACCAGCTTCATTGCCATTACGCTGTGGACGTGGTTTGCCAAATTTTTCATGAGATATTTTAGCTGAACCACGGTTTGCAACTGGTTTGCTGGTATTCGATGGGCTAGGCTGGCGACTAGTTTGGTTACGACCATTGCCAGCACCACGGGCCACTTCTTTTGCAAATTGCAAGTTGGTGTCTTTCGTGTAGTGCACGCTATTGCCATTGACTTCGCCACCTTTGTCATCACGTGAGGCATGGTTTCTGGCTGGTCTGTCATTAAAGCGTGTCTGATTCGAATCACCTCTTGGTGGACGGTTTGTGCTTGCACGGTCACCAAAGCTACGGCTGTTGTCGCTGCGACCTGCTGCGGCGCGGTCACCAAAGCTACGGCCTTTGTCAGCATCAGCACGACCTGTAGCGGCACGGTCACCAAAGCTACGGCCACTGTCGTTACGGCCACGTTCATTGCGACCTCGATCACCATCGTTACGACCTTTGTAGCCGCCAGTGCGACTACCGCCGTTGCCACTGCGACCGCCACGACCTTTACCGCGTTTTTCTTCAGGTGCGTTCATATTAAAAGTGCGCTTAGGCTCAAAACCTTCAATCACAGTTGCTTCTAGACGTTGCCCCGTATATTGCTCAATTTTACGCAATACATGTCTGTCCATATTGCCTGCAAATGCAATGGCAATGCCTTTTTGTCCAGCACGGCCAGTACGACCAATACGATGCACATAATCTTCAGCAAATTTTGGTAAATCGTAGTTAATCACATGGCTAATGCCTTTGACATCAATACCACGCGCTGCTACATCGGTTGCAACCAATACTTTTACATCGCCGTGACGTAGTTTTGTAAGGGTGCGGTTACGCGCACCTTGGGTCATGTCACCATGTAAAGCCGCTGTTTTATGACCAGCGGCATATAAGTCTTCTGCTAATAAATCAGCATGACGTTTTGTGCTTGTAAAAATAATGGCTTGATTGACATCAGGATCAATTAATAAATGTTCAAGCAATTTGTTCTTATGATTCATGTCATCTACATGATGCAAACGTTGCTCAATATTCTCATGCTTTTCTTTTTGCGCCGTTACTTCAATCGTGACTGGATTTTTAAGAATACTCTTGGCAATCTGACCAATATTGCCATCTAGAGTGGCAGAGAACAACAAAGTTTGACGCTCTGCTGGTAAGGCTTCACATATCCGTTGTACATCAGGCATAAAGCCCATGTCTAGCATACGGTCGGCCTCATCAAGGATTAACATCTGTAAGCGGCTTAAATCAATACGGCCGCGCTCCATATGGTCAATAAAACGACCAGGTGTTGCCACCAAGATGTCTAAAGGCTGAGATAGCAATTTGTTTTGCAGTGGGTATGGCATACCACCAACAATGCTAACAGTACGCGCACGGATGAATTTACCGTATTTGCGTGCTGAATCGTTCACCTGTGCGGCAAGCTCACGAGTAGGCACCAACACTAAGATACGTGGGCCACGGCTATTAGACTCATGTGGTGTGGCTAATAAGTTAAGGGCTGGTAATGTAAAACCAGCAGTTTTGCCTGTCCCTGTTTGGGCAGAGGCTAAGAGATCACGACCATCTAAAACGGCAGGAATCGCTTGTGCTTGAATGGGGGTAGGGTTGACATAGCCTGCTTCCGCAACAGCTTTAAGGATAGAAGGATGTAAATTTAATGATTCAAATGTAACTGAAGACAATGTGGTGTCCCTTTAAAAAATAACAAAAAAGGGCGCAAGCAATAACGGAATGCGTGATTAACAGATGTGACCATCATGTTATTCATCAACATAAACGCAGAAGACAATTGTAAGAAGCTTCTTTTACCGGCGCGCTGGCATAGCCACTAACCGATAAAAAAAAGAGGTAACGTCTATACTTCATGCGTTACGAAAGGTCAGGGCGATGAATCTAAAACTGATTAAATAAATAGAGTTATATTTAAGATTAAGTTTTAACTTGGACGCAGTATAACCAATTATTTTGTAATGTCAAATAGTAAAGTCTTGTTATTGTGTTAGAATCCCGCCCTTCTGAACACAATGGCAACTTAACTAATGTCTCGCAATTTACGAAATATCGCAATTATCGCTCACGTTGACCATGGTAAAACAACCATGGTGGATAAGTTATTACAACAATCAGGCACCTTTGCATCGCATCAAGCGGTCGAAGAACGTGCTATGGATAGTAATGACCTAGAAAAAGAACGTGGTATTACTATTCTGGCTAAAAACACAGCGTTAACCTATGAAGGTACCCGCATTAATATTGTTGACACACCAGGCCATGCTGACTTTGGTGGTGAAGTTGAACGTGTGTTGGGAATGGTAGATGGTGTTTTGTTATTAGTTGATGCCGTTGATGGCCCTATGCCACAAACGCGTTTTGTGACCAAAAAGGCATTAGCACTGGGTTTAAAGCCAATCGTTGTCATTAATAAAGTAGACCGTCCAAGTGCACGTACAGATTGGGTGATAGACCAAACTTTTGATTTGTTTGCTAACTTAGGTGCAACGGATGAGCAATTGGATTTCCCGATTGTTTACGCTTCAGCCTTGAATGGTTTTGCGATGCTAGATGAAAATGAAAAAACAGACAATATGCGTGCTGTTTTTGAAACGATTCTTAAGCATGTGGCACCGCCAGCAGGCGATGCAAATGCGCCATTGCAAATGCAAGTTTCAGCTTTGGATTACTCTACTTACACAGGTCGCTTGGGAGTTGGCCGAGTATTAAATGGCCGCGTCAAGACTGGCCAAGCTGTTGCTGTTATGCATGGTGATGAACAAATCGGCACTGGAAAAATCAGCCAAGTGCTTGGATTTGAAGGCTTAAATCGTGTTGAAATTCCAGAAGCCGAAGCGGGCGATATTATTATTATTGCTGGTTTGGATCAAATTGGTATTGGTTATACGATTTGCGACCGTGATAAACCAGTTGGTCTGCCGCATCTAGGTGTAGACGAACCAACCTTGACGATGGACTTTATGGTCAACACTTCACCGCTAGCTGGTACAGAAGGTAAATTTATTACATCACGTCAAATTCGTGATCGTTTAACTAAGGAATTATTAGTTAACGTAGCTTTACGGGTTGAGGATACAGAAGATGCAGATATCTTCCGTGTTTCTGGACGTGGTGAACTGCACTTGACCATTTTATTAGAGAATATGCGTCGTGAAGGTTTTGAAATTGCTGTTGGTAAACCAAAAGTTGTTTTCCGCGAAATTAATGGCGAAAAATGCGAGCCTTATGAAATATTGACGGTTGACGTTGAAGATGACAATCAAGGTCCAGTGATGGAAGAGTTAGGTCGTCGTAAAGGTGAAATGCAAAACATGGAATCAGACGGCAATGGTCGTACTCGTTTAGAGTACAAAATTCCAGCGCGTGGTTTGATTGGTTTCCAAGGTGAGTTTTTAACGTTAACGCGTGGAACTGGTTTGATGGCTCATATTTTTGATGAATATGCACCAACCAAAGCAGATATGCCAGGTCGCCGCAATGGTGTATTGATTTCATCCGAAAAAGGTGAAGCAGTGGCATATGCCTTGTGGAAATTGCAAGACCGCGGCAAAATGTTTGCTAGCCCAGGTGATAAACTATACGAAGGTATGGTGATTGGTATTCATAGTCGAGATAACGATTTAGTTGTTAACCCAATTAAAGGTAAACAGTTAACGAACGTGCGTTCATCTGGTACCGATGAAGCAGTGCGTTTAATTACCCCTATTGCGATTACACTAGAAAGTGCTGTTGAGTTTATCGATGATGATGAGTTGGTAGAAATTACCCCTAAAACAATCCGTATCCGTAAACGTTTCTTGCTAGAGCATGAGCGTAAGAGAGCGTCGAAAGATTAAATTGATTGCGCCTGCCATCGCTTTTGATGGGCAAATAAAAAAAGCCAAACCTTAAGTGGTTTGGCTTTTTTGTTTGCAGTTAAATCTGTTAATGGGTTGAGGTTGCTGTTTTTAAGATGGACTGTTCAATCAAGACGCTATCTTGATTGTTCATCAACCAAACTTGCCCATCTTGGATGTTGCATTGCAATTGCATCGTGCGTTCTACTAATTTCACCATTGCTTGCGTACAGGTTTGAGATAAGCTAACCACACTCAGATTATGTAGGCGCATAAAGCCCTTAGCATTTTGCTCATACCACAGTTGTGCGGCATTGCCACCATAGCAATAAACAATCACATGATTGGCACGGCCACAGGCTTTGCGTATCAGCTTTTCATCGGGTAAGCCGACATCAATCCAGAGCACTATCGCGCCTGTAAGATCTTTTTTCCACAAGTCTGCTGACTCATCATCGGTCATACCTTGACCAAACGCTAAAAATTCATCTGCATTGAGCGCAAAGGTCAGCAGACGCACCATCATGCGTTCATCTGTTTCAGAAGGATGGCGTGATAAAGTTAACGCATGTTCAGCATAATAATGTCTATCCATATCGGCAATTTGCAGGCTTGCCTTAAAGACAGTTGCTTTAATGGCCAATTTAATTCAGGCCTTGGCTAGCAAGGTAATCTTCATAATTGCCTGTAAAATCAATGATGCCATCTTTTGTGATTTCTAAAATCCGCGTCGCGATGGAACTCACAAACTCGCGGTCATGGCTTACAAAGAAGAGGGTGCCATTATATTTATCTAAAGCCGTATTTAACGCTTCGATAGATTCCATATCCATATGGTTAGTTGGCTCATCCATGAGTAATACATTGGTTCTTTCTAACATCAATCGACCATAAAGCAAGCGACCTTTTTCACCGCCAGACAAAACATTCACCGATTTTTTGGTTGCTTCACTACCGAAAAGTAGTCGCCCGAGCATGCTACGCACAGTGTTATCGTCATCGCCAGCTTTACGCCATTGCGACATCCATTCAAACAAGTCGTCGCCTTTTTTAAATTCATATTCATGGTCTTGCGCAAAATAGCCGATATTCGCTTTTTCTGCCCATTTTATCTCACCATACTTTGGTGCTAAGTCATTGGCTAAACAGCGTAAAAACGTGGTTTTACCCATGCCGTTTTCACCAATAATCGCGACTTTCTCACCCGCCTCAAAAATGACCTCAAAGTCTTTAAACAGGTCATGCTCATCGAAGCCATGGCCAAGTTTCTTTAGTTCAACCGCATTACGGTGTAGCTTTTCTTTTTCGTCATACTCAAAGCGAATGAACGGATACTGACGACTGGATGGCTTAAACTCTTCCACCTTGATTTTATCAATTTGCTTGGCACGGCTGGTTGCTTGTTTCGCTTTTGACGCGTTTGCTGAGAAGCGACGCACAAAGTCTTGCAATTCTGCAATTTGCTGTTTCGCCTTGGCATTATCTCTGGCTTGTTGATTACGCGCAGCAATACTGGCTTCCATATAATCATCGTAATTGCCAGGATAAGAAGTAATTTTGCCGTAGTCCATATCACAGGTATGCGTACACACCTGATTCAAAAAGTGTCTATCATGCGAAATAATCACCATCGTACAATCGCGATTATTCACGACATCTTCTAACCAACGAATGGTATTAATATCCAAGTTGTTGGTTGGCTCATCCAGTAGCAATACATCTGGGTTTGCAAACAAAGCTTGAACAAGCAACACCCGTAGCTTCCAACCGGGCGCCACTTCGCTCATGGGGCCGTTATGTTGCTCAATAGGAATACCCACGCCAAGTAATAGCTCACCCGCGCGTGCTTCTGCTGTATAGCCGTCATACTCAGCAAAGACACCCTCAAGCTCAGCCGCTTTCATGTAGTCATCTTCAGTGGCTTCTAGGTTCGCATAAATCGCATCACGCTCTTTCATGGCAGCCCACATTTGTTCATGGCCCATCATCACCACGTCAAGCACGCGTTGGTCCTCGTAAGCAAACTGGTCTTGGCGCAGAAAAGCCATGCGTTCGTTAGAATCCAAAGAAACATTCCCGCTGGTTGGCTCCAAAGCCCCAGCTAGAATCTTCATAAACGTGGATTTTCCACAGCCATTAGCACCAATTAAGCCATAGCGATTACCGTCGCCAAACTTAACTGAAACGTTTTCAAAAAGTGGCTTAGAGCCGAATTGCATGGTGATATTATTTGCTATTAACATAATTTCTCTAATTGATATTTCTTAAATGATTAAACTAAAATGCTTTATTTAAATCGATTATGAATGACAACTTCATCCATATTCAACTGTCCGCCACGTGGTCGCGCTGGTTCTAGCGCTTTACCCACTACAACAAACATAGTAGGAATATGATCTTCAGGTAAGTTCAGCAGTTGGCTGACAGCATCAAAATCAAAACCATCCATGGGACAAGTGTCATAACCCATCTCTTTGGCAGCCAGCATAATCGTCGTGGCAGCCATGCCACATGAACGCATCGCCTCATCACGCTGCACCTGCTCATTACCTTCATAATATTGGCCGATAGCGGGCACCAGAAAATCTTGCACTGGCTGAGGGGCATTCACCCAGTAGCGCTCGGGTGATTTTCCCCACGCTTTTAAATCTGCAGCGAGTACAATCAGCAATGAAGCTTCTTCGACTTGCGCTTGATTCCAGCTGACTGCACGAATTTGTTGACGAAGGGCAGGGTCGCTAACCACAATAAAACGCCAGTTTTGGATATTAAACGCCGTTGGCGACAACATCGCAAGTGACATCAGTTTTGTAATTTCTTGCTCTGACATCTGGTGGTTTGGATCATAAGCTTTGACAGAACGCCGTTCTTCAATGGCTTTAATAACATTCATCTCTTATATGCTTTCTATGCGTTAAATTGAGTAACTAATTTCAATAATATCTAAAGTCATCGCGCCAGCAGGTCGCTGCCAAACTACGCAATCGCCTACTTTTCTACCGATTAGCGCTTTGGCAATAGGAGAGACGTAACTCACTTTTTGCTGAGTAATATCCGCCTCATCCTCACCCACAAGATGAAACTGCAGCAGCGCGCCGTCTTCATCCTCTACCTTAACCTTGGCACCAAATAAAACTGTACTGCTATCTTGATTGGCAGGCTCAACCAAAATCGCCTGCTCAAGGCGGGCGGATAAATAACGTAAATCGCGGTCTATCACCGCTAGTCTTTGCTTTGCTGTTTCGTTATCTTTCTGACTCAGCAAAGCAAGCCGTTCTTTATCCAAGGCATCTGCTTCATTTTCTAACTGATGTAAACCAACAGGCGTTACATAATTAACATGTGAACTGATTGGCCGCTCTGGTAAATCTGTCCCAGCATGTTCTAAGTCATCCTCTTTAACAAAGCCGCGACTCATCGTTAAAAACTACTCCCACTCAGTAAATTTTTTGTTTATTTTCATTTAAAATCAATAACCTATAAAAACTGTGTAACTTTTGTGTAATCAATTTATTGTTAAGTATCTGATTTAATTGATTTTTTGGTTAAAAATCAACATTCTCTATTTCTTGGTTTT